>UQZF01000248.1 GCA_900545455.1 uncultured Eubacteriales bacterium | reverse complement strand
TATCTGAGGAGGTTCTAAGCACATACAATTATAAGAGGATTATTAAAATTAATGACCGAGCTACAGCACTTAACCTTATGGTTGGAATGAATGCATATACACTTTGTTCGGGCATTATATGTGAAGAACTTAACGGAAGCGAGTACAGTGCAATACCGCTTGACAGGGATGAGAAAATGACAATCGGCTATGTGGCAAGAAAGGGTATTAATCTGTCAAAGCTTGGAAAAAGATATATTGACGAACTTATGAAGTATAAGAATAGTGTAATGTAAGGAACAGCCGGATTTATTCCGGCTGTTCTTCGTATATTTCGTTGTATAATTTGTCTGTGACATATTCCAAGTAATCATCTGCAAGGTCGGGATATTCATCGGCTATCTGATTTTCTATGTAATGATACCTCAGATTCCATAAATCATAGGATGTCATCTGTTCATTGATGCCACAGCTATTGTCAATGCCATCGGAGGTGTAAAGCTCGTGAAACGAGGAACATATCTGTCCGGTAAAAGCTTCCTCCTCGGCGGCTTCTTTCTTATAGCGGGAACAGTTTTTCGCGGACACTATTCCGACAATCAGGAAAATTACAAACATTGCGCCCATGACGATATTGGTTAAATACTTCGAGAAGGTCGAAAGATTGAAGTTAATCACACCCGCAACGTGGAGTATGACAAGGACGACACCGATTCCGCCTATGATAAGGAAGGTGAGGGCACTTGACTTGTTGTCCTCGTACTTGGTACGCTTCGGAACGTATGCGGCAGGGACACTCTTAGGCACATCCTGCTCGGATGCCTCGTTTTCATCGGCATCGACCGCTTCGCCGTCGGCATTTTCATTGGTGTTTTCTGATTCGCTATCTGCGGATTCACTACCTGTGAATCTGTTCTCTGCAAACTCATTTTCGGTGCTGTTGGAATCAGCGTCGGATAAATCATTCACCGAAGATAAATCCTCCACGAGCTCGCATCCGCAGTCGGCACATACGGTGATTCCCTCGCGGTATTCGTTTTTACATTTTGGACACCACATAATGTTATATATTCCTCCTGATAAATTCTTTTATTCATTAATAACAGAATACCATATTACCGAAAAAAATTCTATATTGTTATGTCAATATGTGCAAATATATGATAAAATGAGCGCAAGCAGAGCAATGTCGGACGATAAAGGAAAATCGGGCTATGCTTGCATAAAGCCTGATTTTTATTTAGCGGTTGATAGTGCGAAGCACGGACATCGAGAGAATCTTTGATTTTCGAGATGACATTGCAATTATATTAACCATCAAAACAAATACGGAGAGATTTCGATGAAAATAACAATAGTTGCGGTTGGCAAGGTCAAAGAAAAATTTTACCGCGATGCGATAGCAGAGTTTGAAAAAAGACTGTCTAAGTACTGCAAGTTAGAGATTGTAGAGGTGGCTGACGAAAAAACACCCGACAGCGCGTCCGCCGCGCAGGAGCTTCAGATTAAGGCGAAGGAGGGCGACAGAATACTGTCGGCAATCAAGGACGATATGTATGTCATCGCGCTTGCGATAGAGGGAAAGCAGTTATCCTCGACGGAGCTTGCCGACAAGATTGACAAGCTCGGAATATCGGGAAAAAGCTCAATCGCGTTCGTGATAGGCGGCTCGCTCGGACTTGACGAGAGAGTGCTTAAAAGGGCGGATTTTAAGCTCAGCTTCTCGCCCATGACGTTCCCACACCAGCTTATGAGGGTTATCCTGCTTGAGCAGATTCGGACGATTGATAAGCAGAGGTTAAAACAGTATATGGGAATGATGCCCAATAACATAATGGCAAGAGTTGACAAGGCTCTTGCCATTAGTGTTTCACTCAATAACAGACCTGAAAAGAAATGTGCAAAGTAGCAAAATCGGAGGGATTTGCACATTGGTCAGACTGCGGCTGTATCTCTATAATTTAAGATACACAGCCGCTTTATTTTGCGGAGGTAGCCAGATGGAAAATGTTAAAACATCCCCAGAAGCAGAACAGCCGCACGAGAGCATGGTTGATGAAGCGAAAAATTTTGATGTCTTTATCAAGGCTATGGTGCAGGTGGTTGAAA
>UQZF01000247.1 GCA_900545455.1 uncultured Eubacteriales bacterium | reverse complement strand
CCTATAAGGAAATTGCAAAAATTCTGCGAATATCCGAATCTGCCGTAGCAATGCGCATAAGCAGGGGCAAGGATGAATTGAAAAAAAGATTGGAGGAATGATTATGGAAAATTTAATTAAAACCACATTTGATAAGCTTGAAATGGATTCCGAAGCAAAAATGACAATCAGAAATAATCTTCTGCATGCACGAAAGCGAAATTATGCTCGGATGCGCTACGCCGCCTGTGCCGCCGCATTCATCGCCGTGCTTTTTATGATTCCAACAACCAGAGCGGCTATCGTCAATGCCGCCGAACACCTGACACACATTTTCCACGGTGCCGACGGCGCCGAGGTAATCTATGAGGAGACTGACAATATGGTAAAGGTTTCCTTTGAAATATCCGACACGGAGTACACGGAGGTTTCCGACGGACGGCTCTATTTTGTGCTCGGCGATGTCCGCGAGGACGTCACTGACCTTTGCAGCGAGAGCACATATTTCAGATATGAGCTTGCAAACTCCGATGGCAGCAAGAGCGTAATTTTCGTAGGCGGAACAATCGACGACAACGGCTGGATTGAGCTTTTGTTTGACGCTGACGGAAACTATGTGTTCGGCAAAAGAAAGGTTCACTCTGGCGAGCTTGCAGATTCCGATGAAATGCCTGCATGGGCGGATGCAGCGTTGCGGAGTGAGGACGTGCAATATTATTAAGCTGTGCCTGTAACCATCACACAGATATAGGACAGTGCCTTACCTAAGACACCGTCCTATATACTCTTCTGCCAAATCAATATCTTTTGTCATGTTCAAATCAGGAAATTTATCATCAAGCTTCCTTAAACATTCAATGCAGTTGTGTTTTTCTCTACTGATTCAACTGACTGATTTATTTTGAAAAGACCTTATTTAATGTATTATTTTGTACTGAAATTTTACATTTTTATATAACTTTTCTAATGCCTCTTCCTCACTTCTAAACATCCATTCTGCCTTCATTCCTCTTTCATTATTTTGATAAACCTTCCATAATTTTATATTATTATCAAAACCATATCCTATAACAAAATCTGCATCCGTAATTTGATTTAATACTATTTTCCACATGCCTATGTTACCTTTAAATGATAGTATACCGGAAATTAATTCGTTTTTATTCACACTTAATTCTCCTTTAAACTGACAGAAAAAGTCCAACTTCACTAAGAATATCCAACAAGTTTTCTAATTGATTTACACTGTTTTCTCATAATCGCAGAGATATTTAAGCCATACTATTATCGCCTCATTGTCCTTGTCCGTCACCGCTTTGTGAAACAATTCATAACCTACGGCATCGTTTTCTTTCAGATATTTAACCGCTTTTTTACTGCCAAAATAAAACATATCCCTGAGAGTATAATAGTCGTCAAGGCTTTCGCTCATGAGCATAAAGCCTCTGAAATTTCCCTCGTCGTCGCCTTTTTGTATTCTTTTGCAGGTCTTTTCAATCCAAGACGAGATAAACTCCTTCTCCGACTTTTCGGTTGCGGAATTGTTTTTGACATACTCCCTCACCCTCTGCTTGAGCTCCTCACCGATTCCGTTATCGAGAACAACCTCGGCATCATACGCCGTGAGAAATGTGTCGGGATCTTCATTTTTTACCTCGTCGACGGTAAATATAAAGCAGTCAAGCTGCACGCCCTCAACGACACCTCCGTCGTGATTTTGTTCCTTCTCATCGACAATCACCATGCAGTCAAAGTCGCTTGAAGCATCGTTCATTCCGTTAGAATATGAACCGTACAGCAATATCGAAATCGGGTTATATTTTTCTTTCAGGTATTCTATTATCTTTTCTTTCATGATTTTCTCCCGTAAATTTATTACATATCCCATACTAACAGGCACCCATGTGCACCGTCAACCGTTAATTCGACGGTTCTCGGGCACAGGAGTACGTTTTATTCAATCCATACCCAAATCAAGCTATATTAAAATGCCAAAAGGGTATAGCAGGCATTTTATTCGCTGCTATACCCAGCCAAGCCCGCGGGTGAGCTCTGCTCCTGCAAGAACGCACTCCTTTTTCGGCTCGAGATCATAGTAGACCTTGTCGTCGAACGGATACAGC
>UQZF01000246.1 GCA_900545455.1 uncultured Eubacteriales bacterium | reverse complement strand
CCCTATCACGGACGCGCGCCTCATGCAGTGCTGGAAGCACAGCCTCTACCGCATAAGGATTAAGGTCGATGGCGAGGCAGCGAAGGTGGTTGTGAGGTAGCTTCAGAACCATATTCAAAAAACAGCTTGCGTCATAAAACGCAAGCTGCTGTCAGATACTAAACTGCCTCAACGCGAAATTCCGTAACCTGATGAGTTGCGGACATCGTCGCCGCCATGAGCGCACAGTGCTCCTGCTCCTCAGGTCCCGGAAGCACCCTCGAAAGGCTGCTCTGGATGTACACTTTGTACACACCCGGCTCAAAATCCTCAAGATAATCTGCCGCCGAGATGCACTCAACCTTGGTTACCGTCCTGCCATTCACATAAGCCCACATTTTGTAGCCGTTGAGCTCAGTCTTAAAACGGAAATCAGCCGCAAGTCTGACGAGCGGTATAAAATTAAAGTTCATTCTTATCTCGCCGCCTGTCGGATTCACAACGGTATCTCCGTAACACTTCATGGATATTGCCTTTGGATATGCCGATGTCCTTATATCGCTGTGGCTCATGACAATATTGCCCTCACCAAGCGAGATGCAGGAGTAATCCATGACACCGTAAGCATCATTCTGTGCGATAAGTCTCGAACCGTTTTCGAGGACAAGATTTCCGTTCTTAATGTAAAGCAAATCAAGCGTTGTAGCTGCATCGGTCATATTGCTTCTCGATACCTCTATTGCGGTATCATTTAACAGCATTCTGTTGAGCGAATATATCGCAAATTTCTGTGAAACCAGATTGTGGACGGCAATATGTGACCTTACAAGTGTCATCATATACGCCTCGATATAATTGTGTATAACTATATCGGAATCCTCGGCAGTCATCGCCATTCCCGCATGTATGTACATTCCCGGCATGAGCTCTCTGTCCAATATATCGTGAACATATCTGCTCTCATCCGACTCATCGCGGATGTACACATTCTTTAAGAAGATGCCGCCCTTTGCAAAAATACGGTTCACGTTTTTAATTTTTACATCCGTTGCGGTAAAATCCTGACAGTAAATAAACGGAAGATTCTTGTGAACGTCATCCGACATTCCGTTAATCTTCACGCCCTCTATCTCAATCGAGGATTCACTCCAAATTGAGTCATGGTACGTCAGTGTGGCATTTCCTTTAATCTGCATGAGATGTGCCCCTGCTCCTCCCGCAACGACAGCACCGATTTTTATCTCAATTCCGGTCTCCAAGGTCAGCACTCCCGTGTTCCGATTGAAGCAGATATACATTTCCCAGTCCGTGATGCTTCTAAGCGCCTTAAAACCGCCGTCCCTGTACTCTATTATCGGTATTCCCGAAGCCTTGTGAATTAACGTCGAATTGTCAACGCTCACAGTATAATTGTCCGGCAGTCTGTTGATGCTCGGGCTGTCCGGATACCACTCAAACATGTGGCTCTTGTTCTTGTCAACGCTCCACGTCACGCAGTCGTACTGTACTCCCATCGGTTAATCCTCCTGTCAAAAGCTCATACATTTACACTATTATTTTAATTATAATGTATTTTTCAGGCAATCACAAGCCTCAATTACAGGGATTTTTGTACTACAGCACTTTTCAATCTCATTTTAAGGGAGTATAATTATGGACTAGGAGAAAATAAAACAGTTCCTAACAAATTCAAAAGGATTCAATTCCGGAGAGGAGACTCATAATCATGAAATTAATAGAATTACAGGACGCAATGATTGCCGCCATGAAGGCAAAGGACAAGTTCAGAAAGGATGCCATCGCTGACCTCGTTTCAGCCGTCAAGAAAAAAGGCATTGACGCAGGCTGCCGCGAGAACATCCCTGACGACATGGCTGTTGAGGCAATCTTAAAGGAGATAAAGACCGTAAAGGAGCAGATTGACACCTGCCCTGCCGACCGCATAGAGCTCTTAGAGGAGTACAAGAAAAAGTACGAAATTATGAGCGAGTTCGCACCTAAGATGCTTTCTGCCGAGGAGGTCGCTGCCATCATCAACGAGAAGTTCGCCGATGTACTCACCACCAAGAACAAGGGACAGATAATGAAGGCTGTCATGGGCGAGCTTAAAGGCAAGGCTGACGGCAAGGT
>UQZF01000245.1 GCA_900545455.1 uncultured Eubacteriales bacterium | reverse complement strand
TCCTCAATTTCAGAACCATGCTTTTCCCTATAGCTCACATCGGCTCGCAGTTTTCGTTCGTGTTGATCCTGCTCGGACTTTTTTTCGGTTCCTTCAGTGTCCTTATTGACATAGGTATCATACTCTTCTCGTTTGCGGTGCTTTTCCAGCTCGTGACGCTTCCTGTCGAGTTCAACGCTTCATCGAGGGCGTTAAGACTTTTAGCCGACAATGGAATCCTCTACGACGGAGAGGTTGAGCAGACCAAGAAAGTGCTTAGTGCGGCGGCGATGACATACGTTGCAAGTGCGGCAACGGCAATCATCCAGCTCGCAAGATTATTACTGCTGAGAGGAAGAAGTCGTGACTAATGCGATAAATGAGAGGGAGATTGCCCTCGACATACTCATGGAGGTAAATGAGAAGGAGCAGTACGTTCATGTGCTTCTGAACGAGGCACTTCGCAAATACCAGTATCTTGAGAAGAACGAGAGAGCGTTCATATCAAGACTTGTAAAGGGAACAATAGAGCGCAGACTGACACTTGATTATGTGATTAATCAGGTGTCTTCTGTGCGTGTTAATAAGATGAAGCCGCTCATAAGAAATCTCATGCGCATGAGTGTATACCAGATGATGTACATGGAGCAGGTTCCCGTGAGTGCAGTCTGCAATGAGGCTGTAAAGCTCGCAAAGAAGAGACATTTTAACAACCTCAGCGGCTTTGTGAACGGTGTTTTAAGAAATATAAGCAGACAGCTTCAGGATATGAAGCTGCCCGATGATTACAGCGTAAAATATTCGATGCCCCAGGAGGTTATCAATATTTTGGCTGAAAGCTTCGATAGGGAGACTGTCGGAAAAATTCTTGAGAGTTTCTTAAAGGAGAAAGATATCTCGGCGATGACCAACATAGTAAAGACCGATAAGGACACACTTGCAAAGAGCCTGTCGGAGCAGGGAATTGGTGTTAAGGACGCTCCTTATGTTGAAAATGCGATGATTATTTCAGGTTTTAACTATCTTGACGACATTACAGAGTTCAACGACGGAATGTTTCAGATTCAGGATATAAGCAGCATGCTTGCGGGTGTGATTGCCGCTCCGAAGGAAAATGATAAGGTGATAGATGTGTGTGCGGCACCCGGAGGCAAGAGCATATTTGCTGCACTGAGCATGAAGGGAACGGGCTGTGTCATTTCAAGGGACGTGTCAGACAGAAAGACTGAGCAGATACGTGAGAATGCCGAGAGGCTCGGACTTGACAATATTGCGGTGCAGACCGTGGATGCAACATTGCATATCGCGCAGGATGAGGAGAGTGCGGATATTGTGCTTGCAGACCTTCCGTGCTCGGGACTTGGCATAATAGGCAGAAAGCCCGACATAAAATATAATGTGACAAAGGAAAAGATTGCGGGAATCGTCGCGCTTCAGAGGGAGATTCTTGACTCCGTGTGCAGCTATGTAAAGCACGGCGGATACATCGTGTATTCGACCTGTACGCTCAACCCTATAGAGAATGAGGAAAATGTGAGATATATAGCTGATAAAGGATTTGTGCCGGAGGATATAACGGATATGCTTCCCAAGGCGCTCCTTGAGGATGCAAAAAAAGCCGGAAAAGGTATATACGATAAGCTTTTAGAGGATGCAGAGGGCGGAATGCTCACATTAATTCCGGGCGTATATGAATGTGACGGCTTTTTTGTGGCAAAGCTTAAAAGAGTGTAGGAGAAAATATGGATATAAAATCACTTACCAAGGCGGAACTTGTGGAACTTATCGAGTCGCTTGGAGAAAAAAAATTCAGAGCCGAGCAGGTGTATGACTGGATTCATAAGAAGTTTGTCACGGATTACGAGGACATGAAGAACGTGCCGAAGTCACTTAAAAGCAAGCTGGAGGAGATAAGCCCGCTTACCGTGGTGACAGAGATTGACAAGCAGGTATCTGCGATAGACGGCACGGCGAAGTATCTTTTTAAGCTCAGTGACGGCAATCTCATCGAAAGTGTTCTTATGAGATATAAGTTCGGAAATTCCGTGTGCATCTCATCACAGGCGGGGTGCCGTATGGGATGCCGTTTCTGTGCGTCTACGCTGAACGGACTTTCGAGAAGCCTTCTCCCGTCGGAGA
>UQZF01000244.1 GCA_900545455.1 uncultured Eubacteriales bacterium | reverse complement strand
ATATATCTTGCGGCAGTATTTTTCTATATCCTTAGGAATCTCATCCTGCTGTGAGTTCTTTATGAACTCCACATATTTTTTCTGTTCCTGATCTTTTTCATGTCGGACGCGGCGTACATCATACTCTTGTACTTATCCACATCCAGCTTTTCTTCAAGTCCTATTCTTATCTCACGCATCTGCTGCCAGGAATAATCCGTGTGCGCATACACTGACACATCAAGTCCCCGCTCAAGACCTTCCGTTATCTCCCTTATGGCAACGCCTCTGTACAGCTTATTGAGATAAGGGTCAAGATTACACCCATGACGCATCGCACGTCTGATTTCACTGAGCTGTTCAGGCACATATCCCTGCTTGATATACGGCATGATATTCTGCTTGTCGAGAAGAGCCCTGTGAAGCTCATGAAGCATCTCAGCTCCGACCTGCGCATACTTTTCAAGATGTATGTTATCCTCAAGTGCACGTCTCAGCTCACGCATTACCTCAAAGGAATACTTCGGGTCAGCATACACCGACGCATCTATTCCATCCTTCAAGCCAAGACGGATTTCCTCCATCTGGAACCAGTCATACTGCTTACTGTTATATAAGGATATGTCCAGTCCTTCCTCCAAGCCGAACCTAAGCTGTCTCATCTGAACGGCAAAATACTCCTTATCGGCGTATTGCCTGACGTCCACGCCATTCTCAAGTCCAAGCCTGATTTCATGAAGCTGATCGTTTACAAAATTCTGCTTTCTGTATTCTGCAAGTATATCAGCTATATTGTTTCCGTATACGTTAATCTTTCCGGACATATCTTTTTCCTCACATACATACGGTAAGGCAGTATGCTTTTGTTAAATCGTGAACAGTAATCATATCAAAAATTATAATTCCTTTTATATAAATCCACAAGGGTTTCATATAAGTTTATTTTTTATCCACTTCAGCATAACGGCAATAAGCTTTGACACCACTATAGGCTTGCCGATATGCGCATTCATTCCCGCTTTTATTGCATTCTCCCTGTCATCCGAGAATGCATTTGCCGTGAGCGCGATAATCGGAAGCTTTATGTCCCTGTGGTGCTCTGCCTCGAATGCCCTTATCTGCCGCGCAGCCTCATATCCGTTCATAACGGGCATCTGAATGTCCATGAACACAATGTCGTAATATCCCGCCCTGTGTCCCTTAACTCTTTCAACAGCCTCGAGTCCGTTGACCGCCGTGTCGATAATGACACCTGTGTTAGAAATAAGTTCAATAAATATTTCCCTGTTCAGCTCATTATCCTCTACCAGAAGAACTCTCTTTCCTGCAAAATAGTTATCATAGCTGTCCACATCTATTTCAAGCTCATTTTTCCTGTCGACAACGCTGTTTTTAGCCGGACGCATCTTCAGGGCAACCTCAAATCTTGAACCTTTTCCCTGCTCGCTGGTTACATTTATGCTTCCCTGCATCATATCTATGATTGATTTGGTAATGCTGAGTCCAAGTCCCGTTCCCTCAACATGAGTCATACTTTCACTCTGCTCTCTCGCAAACGGTTCAAAAACCTTATCGATGAACTCTTTGCTCATACCAATTCCACTATCCTGAACCACAAAGCTGTAGACATTGTAATCATCGTCCGCCGACAATTTCTGAGCCGCAAATGTTATGGAACCCCCATCCGGAGTGTACTTTACCGAATTCGATAAAAGATTCAGGAATATCTCCTGTATACGAACGGAGTCACCTATAACCAGATCATCCGGCAGTCTGTTGATATCCTGATTACATGTAATACCGTGCTTTGCCGCCGGCTCCTGTATCATGGACACGGCACTTTCAACCACATCACGTATTGCCATCGGCTTCTCGTTCAGTTCTATCTTACCGCTCTCTATCTTTGACATATCAAGCACATCATTGATAAGCTCCAGCAGATGTTCGGAAGCACTGCCTATCTTCTCAAGGCACTCCTTAATCTTAGCCGGATTTTCCGTATTACGCCCCGCAATCTGAGTCATACCGATAATTACATTCATAGGTGTTCTTATATCGTGCGACATGTTTGACAAAAACTCGCTCTTCGCAACGCTCGCCTGTTTTGCCTGCGTATATGCAAGCTCCATAGCTTCCTTAATCTGCTGGCTCTGCTTCTTCGCACTGTCTATATCCGTCACGGTAAGAATAATAACCCGCGGGACTCCGTTCTTTTCCTCCGCAAGTGCAAAGTATATTCTTCTCCAGAGCCACTCATCGTTATCC
>UQZF01000243.1 GCA_900545455.1 uncultured Eubacteriales bacterium | reverse complement strand
TCAGCGAGGTGGTCGAGATTGTCCCGAGCCGCGAGATAGGCGACCTCATAGACGGAACTCTCGAGTTCAGCAACCGCAACGTGGATTTCCGTGTCCTGCTCGGCTACTACGACACGCTCCGCACTTTCAGCCTGCGCATGTACAGACTGAACGGACTCCCTGTCAACGAGGCTGAGAAAAAGAGACGCGAGGATGCCGACTACGAAAAAATCCTGTCAACTCTCAAGCAAAAGCGCACACTCGGAAGAGCCAACAGTAACATCGACAAGCTCAAGAATCTTCTTAATATGTAACCATAAGGTGCCAAAGCATAAATTCCTTATGTTTTGGCACTTTACTTTTCTGGTTCTTATCCCATATACCGCATTTATTGTTACATTTGCATCACGTGTCTATAAGTCGCGAAAATTTCTTGCCAACTCTGGGTAGGTGACAGTCAAAAATATTGCGTTTATCCTTTATGTGTAGGCAAAATTTTATGGCACGTTTACAGTTTGTACCCGCACAGTAATACTTTACATGACAGTACACCTGATTCATATATAAACCCACTCTGCATCTCCAAACATTTACCGATAAAATAGCTTTCGCAGAGTTCTTCATTTCTGAACATTCTTAATACTTTCCATGCAAAGCATTATGTTGTGCCATACAGACTGCCCGAACTGTCCTGTGAAATCCTGCCTTACATCCTACTTAAAAAGCGGAATGTCCAACAATGTACTTGTTGAATATTCCGCTTGAAATATTACACATAAAGGAGATTCACAATGAAAAAAACAGTCGCTAAATTATTACTTTTATCAGTTATTCTTACCGGAATCCTCACAGGGCTTGGTATTATCAAGAATGATTCCAATAATAACAACGGATTTGTTCAGACATATCAGGATGAGACTGATTATGATTACCACAAATAAGCTCTTATAACTGTGACATTCTGTCTTTATATCTTCCAGTAAAATAGTTGTCATTGCGTAACTGACTCCAAAGCATACACTGATACAGACTATCACTGTATGCTTTTTTATCCGCATTCATTTGATATAAGTTCCATGCCATGCTTGCTAAGTTATTATGAACCATATGTATTCTTCCATATTTTAATTGTGCTTTAATCACACTTTTTGATATACAATTTGATGTCTCATATTCTCCCATGCTTCCAAACAAGCTGGCTATATATGACATATATAATTCGAAATTTCTTATATTTCTTTCAGCATCATACAAACCATAGTCTTTATATTTATCATATATTATTCCGATATATTTCATCGCATTTTCATAATCACCATTATATTTATATTTTGCAGAAATATTATATATAATTACCTCCTCATTATTCGACAAAAAGAAATTATCTCCTTTTGCCATCGTTTCCGTTTTTACCGTTTTTTTCAAAATCTCACACAAAGTACCAACATATTCGATATAGTCTATTTTTCCAAGGCCATAGTTTGCATTAACCTTAGCCCATTCAATAAACTGTTCATTAACAGAATTCTTCGGCAAGATTTTTTCAAGCTCCGAAATAATTTTTCGACATTCTTCATGCCTAAACTCACTTCCTAAATATTTCCATCTTCCATATAATTCAATCGCTCTCCTATCATCCGTTATAATCCCCATCCGCTGATATCCTGCAGATAAGCCTAACTTCTCAAGCAGTTCCTCAACAATGTCGTGATGCGTATTCACCCTGTTGTGTTCAAGCCTGCGTAGTGTCTTTGACGAACACGACCACTGCTGTTCCGCTAACGTCTCCATGGTTATTCCGAGCATTGTCCTTCTGTCATGTATAACATCACCGATATTGTACACTGTATTTTCCTTGTATAAATAGCAGCAATCCTCCATGTACTCGGACACACCGTATTCCCTGCAAAGCGAACGCAGTGCCTCAAGCCACTCCTGCGTCTGATGCGCTTTTCCGGTACCGTACTCACCGATGCCTCGTTCACAAAACACTTTTCTGATTTCTAATATCTCCGCGAGATAATATCTGACCGCATCATTGCGCAGAAAATCAAGTGCTTTCTCGCAGTATGTATTTAATTTTCCAAACATATTTTTTGATACACTCAAAAAAGCTTCTTCCTCATTTCTTCCTGTCATGAGCTTTCTGTACATATATACAACCGTCTTTGGATATATCTTTGCCTTTGCAGAGGTGCTGAACCTCGGATTCTCCATATATGTCAAAATATCCTCAAACATGGCAATACATTCATCCGTATTCCGTGCATT
>UQZF01000242.1 GCA_900545455.1 uncultured Eubacteriales bacterium | reverse complement strand
CACAGACACTTCCTCTGCAGGATTACCTTGAAATAAGGCCGGAAAAGAAGGAAATTCTAAAAAAGTATATCAGCGAGGGAAAACTTGCTGTCGGACCATGGTTTTGTTTGCCTGATGAATTTTGTGTAGGTGGAGAATCGCTTATAAGAAATCTGCTCTTAGGACACAAAATCGCAAGCAAGTTCGGCAAGGTGTCAAAAACAGGCTATTCACCATTTGGATGGGGGCAAATATCGCAAATGCCGCAGCTCTACAGCGGATTTGGAATAAATTTTGCGTCATTTTACCGTGGTCTTAATACATATATGGCACCGAAATCGGAGTTCTACTGGGAAGGTGCCGACGGCACAACAATTTACGCTTCAAGATTGGGGCAGAGACCGAGATATAATATGTGGTATATAATGCAGCGCCCTGTGTTTTATGGCAAGCGTGACGGTGACAATCGTCGTGTTTCATGGGGAGCTGGAGATGGAATATTCCGTTTTGCGGATCCGGCAAGATGTGAATATGAATATCAGTATTCGCATAGAAAATATGAGTATCATGACGAATATATAGCTGAAAAGACGGAGCAGGCACTCTCTGAACAGGACGATGAGTGGACAACGCCTAACCGCTTCTGGTCGAACGGTCATGATTCATCAATACCGGATATGAGAGAATCAAGGCTTATCAAGGATGCTAATGCTGTTTATGAAGGTGTTGATGTTTTTCACAGTACAGTTTATGACTTTGAGCAGAGCGTGATCAGAGAATTTGATAAAAATTCTCCGAGATTAAAAGGAGAAATGCGTTATCCGTTTACAAAAGGAAGCGTGAGCGCACTTTTTGGCTGGATTTTATCGGCGAGAATGAAGGTAAAACAGGATAATTTTGAAACCGAGAGACTTCTTACCGATTATGCTGAGCCTATGGCGGTGTTTGCGGCATTATGCGGCGCGGTATATCCGCAGGAATTTGTGGATAAAGCATATAACTATATGCTTCAGAATCACGGGCATGATTCGATTGGCGCGTGCGGCAGAGATGTTGTATATAAGGACGTAGAATATCGGTTCAGGCAGTCAAGAGAGATTGCAACCTGCGTGCTTGAAAGAGCTCTTATGGATTTGTCTGGCGACATTGACTTTGCGGGCTGGGATAAGAATGATATGGCGCTTGTAATGTTTAATCCGGCTCCGTTTAAAAGAAGTCTGACGGTTCCGTGTGAGCTTGAAATTCCTCTTGAGTGGGAGTGTGACAGCTTTGAGATTGTCGATGCTGAAGGTAATGTATGCCCGCACCAGAACATATCGTCAATTAATCCTATGTATCAAATTGTTCAGGATTTGGCAGACGCGGTCGATGTTCTTCCTGTGTCAAGACATACAATAAGAATATTTGTTAAGGATATTCCGTCGATGGGCTATAAAACACTCAAGGTTGTACCTAAGTATCATACACGGGCTACAACGCCGGTTAATATGTTTTGCGGCATAAATACTATGGAGAATGAATATCTGAAGGTTAAGATAAATTCAAACGGTACGCTTAAGGTTACTGAAAAGGAAACCGGCAGGGAATACGATAATATCGGATATTTTAAGGACACCGGTGAAAATGGCAGCCCGTGGGAACACAAGACACCGGGGCTTGATGAGGAATATACAACTGTTAATGAACGGGCGATTGTAAGCCTTGTATACAGCGGTGAGCTTGAAACTAAGTACAGAATAGTTCTTAATTGGGCAATTCCCGAAAATATAGTTGACGGCGGCAAGAAAAGAAGTTCCCGCCTCGCGCCTTACAGAATAGAAACGCTTGTAACACTCAGAAAAGGCGCAAGATGGGTTGAATTTGAAACGAAAATTAATAACAATGTTCCTAATCACTATCTTCAGGCTGCTTTCCCCACAGACGTGGATGCAGAGTTTGTATACGCTCAGGGACAGTTTGATGTGGTAAAGCGTCCGATTGCGAAACCGGATTATTCGAAGTATGACGAAATTCCGATGACAGAGCAGCCGATGAACTCGTTTGTTGATATATGCAATGAAAATGAAGGTGCGGCGATTTTGAATACGGGACTTAAAGCGTATGAATCGGATGATGATTATAACCATACTGTGTATTTGTCATTATTGCGCTGCTTTGAGCTTCGCATATATGTAACTCCCGAGGAGCAGAACTATTCGAGAATAGAGAACGGTTCACAGTCTTTTGGTGAACATACTTTCCGATATGCTTTTATGCCTCATAAGGGTGATTGGGAAGATGCTCAAGTATGGAAAGCTGCTGAAGATTTTAATATGGAAATACTAATTGGACAGACAGCACCAACAGAACATGGCAAGAACCCTCTTGAAAAGTCGTTTATTGAACTTGAAAATGAAAATCTACACATAAGTGCCGTAAAACGCAGTGAGGACGGCTTAGGGTGTGTGGTGAGATTATTTAATCCGTCAAGTGAAACAGTTAAAAATAGAATTAGATTTAATGGTGGCATAGCGGAGATATCAGATAAACAATCGCCAATAGAAAGACAGGTAC
>UQZF01000241.1 GCA_900545455.1 uncultured Eubacteriales bacterium | reverse complement strand
CCGTAAAGCAGCATCATCGTTCCGAGCAGGTGCAGAATTCCGAATATGATTGACTGTGAGGGCATCACCACTATAGTCGCTATGGACAGAACCAGAGCTATAAGAGCCGTCCTTGCACCTCTTTTTATATTATTTCTCGAGAGATTGCACGATATTCCCGATATGAATATAAGAGAGCCGGACATGCAGTCCCTTATGGTTGAGAACCAGTCCGCATACAGATACGGAATCTCATACCCTAATATGTCATTTAAATCATACATGAAATGATAGTAGACGACATATATTATCAGAATGCCCCTTATTATATCCAGAATATATACTCTCTTTTTATCCGATGCTCTCATTTTTCAGCTCCGATTTCAATGATATGGCATTTTTATTTTCGCCTATCTTATAATTTTATCATATAATCCACTCCGCTTCAATGACAAAGACCGTTCTTCGCAATCATATTTCATTCTGTTTGACTTTTTTCCTCACATGTTATAGACTATTACCGTTCTGTGTATACAGAATGCCAGACATAAAGGTTCAGCCACACGGCTGCTAAGAGGGAATCAGGTGAAAGCCCTGAACGAGCCCGTCGCTGTAAAGGAATAGTCCGCTATGCGCCAAGTGCCGGCGAAAAATCACTGGAATGTTTTATTTCGGGAAGATATAAGCGGGCGGCAAGTCCTGAGTCAGAAGACCTGCCTTATGTGAAAAGTATGGCAATTACAGTATTGCGCATCTGCGATGTCCGGATAGTACTTTGCGGCAGAATACATATTTTATTTTAAGGAGAAAAACAAATGAGCAAAAAGAATAAGCAAATTTTATTTGGCGTTCTTGGCTTAGTTGTAGCTGTTGTAGTTCTGGCACTGCTCTACTTCAACTTGAAACCACAGCCGAAGGATGCGGGTGGCAATAAGACCATCACATTAACCGTAGTTTATGCCGATGCGAGCACCAAGGATTTCACAATCAAGACTAACGAGGATTACCTCCGCGGAGCTCTCGAGCAGGAGAATCTCATCGCAGGCGACGAGTCTGAGTGGGGCTTATATGTAAAGACCGTTGACGGCGTTACCGCTGACGACGCAGCACATCAGTACTGGGCACTTTATATCAATGATGATTACGCATCTACGGGCGTTGATACCACACCTGTCAATGACGGTGACACATTCAAGCTTGCACTTGAGACATACTAGGCAGGTAAAACCATCTTATGAAATATAAGACTTTTGAGATAGTACTTCTCGGAATGCTCGGGGCAATCGCCTATGTCGGGCAGATTGCCCTGAGCTTTCTCCCAAATATAGAGGTCGTATCCATCCTCTTTCTTGTGTACACCAAGGTGTTCGGAAAGAAAGCTCTCTTCCCCATATATGTATTCGTTCTGCTTGAGGGAATATTCTGGGGTTTCGGAAGCTGGTGGATAATGTATCTCTATGTATGGGCAGTTCTGTGGGGAATCACAATGCTCCTCAGAAGCAACGACTCAGCTGCTTTCTGGGCTGTGATTAACGGTGCGTTCGGGCTGGTTTTCGGTGCGCTCTGCTCCATCACACAAGGTGCATTGTTCGGAATAGGTTCCGGCTTTGCATATTTTATAAGCGGAATACCTTTTGATATAGTACATTGCATCGGTAACTTTTTTACCGCGCTTTTTCTCTATAAGCCTCTTACAATTTTACTTTCAAAAGTTAGGAAAACGCTTGTAAAATAACCTTTATTGACGTAAAATAAATATAAATCCGGGCTGCCCATCTAACCGGCAGCCCTTTTTCTTTACAAATAACGTGCTGCTTTGACTGCGGCAGAATCGAGGTTACTATGGCTGAAAAATATGTTGCTTATGTTGGCTCCTACACACATGATTCAAGCAAGGGAATTACCATATTGGATGTTGATACCGAAGCGGGACATATGTCGTACCGCGAGGAGGTTATTGTCAACAATTCCTCATATCTTATTGTCTCTCATAACGGAAAATATCTCTATTCAATCGTCGATGAAGGTGTTTCATCATTTAAGATTAAGCCTGACGGAGGTCTTGAATACATGAACACCGCATCAATAAAAGGGATGCGTGGTTGTCATCTTTCACTCACCAAGGCTGACGATTATATATTTGTATCGGGATACCATGATGGCAAGCTTACGGTTCTTCACCTTAACGAGGACGGCACTGTCGGTGCCATAACGGACGAGGTATTCCACAAGGGAATGGGAAGCGTTGCTGAACGCAACTTCCGCCCTCATGTCAACTGCTCCGTACTCACACCTGATGAGGATTTGCTCTGTGTATGTGATATCGGCATGGACCAGGTCAAGCTCTATGACTTCGACAAGACAAACGGCAAGCTCAAGCTCTCCGATATTATCAGATGCCAGCTCGAATCCGCCCCGCGCGAGATAACCTTCAGCCCGAACGGAAAGTTTGCATACATAGTGTGTGAGCTCAAGAATTATATAGATGTGTATAAGTATACACCTGAGAACAAGACACGTTTTGAGTTTGTCCAGAATATTTTTACCGTGAGAAAGGGACACAAGGAAAACACTGCCGCCGCTGCCATTCAGGTAACCAAAAACGGTGACTATGTATTCTGCTCCAATGCGGGAGACAACAGTGTTACAATCTACTCTGTCGACAAGGAAACAGGTCTTTTATCCCTTAAGAACAGCCTCCCTATCAGCGGTGATTATC
>UQZF01000240.1 GCA_900545455.1 uncultured Eubacteriales bacterium | reverse complement strand
CCTATAAGGCTTATCGCCGTTATCGTTGTCACACGGATGAGCTCCGGGACAGCCTCGTGAAGATATATTCTGAATATAAGCCCGAATGTGTTGCTTCCCATGCTCCTTGCAGCCTCGATTTTTCCGTAGGAGACATTTGCAAGTGCCGTCTCAACCTGTCTTGTAAAGAACGGTACAGCTCCGAATATAAGCGGAACAACCGCTCCCTTGACTCCGATTGCCGTTCCGACAAGTGCTCTTGTGAAAGGAATCAGGAATATAAGCAGTATGATAAACGGTATCGACCTGAATACATTTGTAAAAATATCGACAATGTAATAGATAACAAGGTTCTGTCTTATTCCGCCTCTCTTTGTCACTGTGAGAATCACTCCGAAGGCAAGTCCAAAGATAAATGTAAATATACCCGCTATCGCGAACATCTGAAGTGTCTGTCCGCAGCTCGTCGTAAATCTGTCCCAGTAGTCGAGGACGTTCGGCATTATCTTTTCAAGAAATTCATTCATTTGACAGCACCTCCGTTCCAACCTTTATCTTTTTGAGGTACTCGAACGTGTCGTCAAGTGCCTTATCGCTTCCCTTTAATATAACGATTATTCCGCCGAGCGGTCTGTCGCCGATCATTTCCACATTTGCAAGAACGATGTTCACCTTGATGTCAAAACGCTTTGAGATGTCGGATATTACCGCCTCACCCGTGCAGTCGTTCTCAAATATGAGCTTTACGAGTCTGTCATTTCCCGAGAGCTGTACAAGCGGCACATTCTCGGCAATCATTTTGTTAATCTTGGAGAGATTCGACACCGTGTTGATGAACTTCTTTGTTATCGGCTGCTTCGGATGTGCAAAAATATCATACACATCACCCTGCTCGACAACCTCTCCATTCTCCATAACCGCAACCTTGTTACATATCGACTTGATTACAGTCATCTCATGTGTAATAAGCACAATCGTGAGTCCAAGCTGTCTGTTAAGCTTCTTTAAAAGGTTAAGTATCGCCTCCGTTGCTTCCGGATCAAGCGCACTCGTCGCCTCGTCCGACAAAAGTACGCCCGGATTGTTAGCAAGTGCTCTCGCGATGGCAACTCTCTGCTTCTGTCCGCCGGAGAGCTGTGAAGGATACACATTTTCCTTGTCCTTCAAATCCACAAGCTCAAGGAGCTCGTGTACTCTCTCCTTTATCTGTGCCTTGCTCTTACCTGAATATTTGAGTGGATATGCGATATTGTCAAACACCGTGCTTCTGTCAAGAAGATTAAAATGCTGGAATATCATTCCTATTCCGTGTCTTGCCCTGTTAAGTTCCTTGTCACTTACCTTCTTTAGTACTTCTCCCTTCGGCGTGTTCTCCATTCTTGTGAGCTGCACACCGTTAACGGTAATCTCTCCCGAATCGGGTACCTCAAGTAGATTGATACAGCGCACAAGCGTTGACTTGCCCGCACCTGAATATCCGATTATGCCGTATATTTCACCATCTTCAATCGTGAGCGAGACATCCTTGGCAGCCTCTACATCTCCCGATTTCAGATGATAGGTTTTGTTAAGATTCTTAATTTCTATCATAAAATCATCACTTTCTAATTTCACTGTATTTATACGATTACATTTCCGACTGTAAATGCGATTATACATGCTTCATTGCAAAAATACAAATATGTTTTACCTAGAGTTTGTTATAGTTTCATCCTATATCAAGCATCAAAAAGACTACTCAACCGTGAATATCAACTGGTTGAATAGTCTTTTAGTTTGACTGTATTACGTTTTACAAAACAGCAGTTAAATTGATTGCTTATTTGTAGTTTACAATCTTTCCGAAGTCAGCCTTTAAGCTTGCACCGCCTACAAGACCGCCATCAATGTCAGGCTTAGCAAAGAGCTCTGCTGCGTTGCCTGCATTTACTGAACCGCCGTACTGAATGCGTACTGACTCTGCCGTAGCATCGTCATACATCTCGCGGACGCAGTCACGGATAGCCTTACATACCTCCTGTGCCTGATCGGATGTGGCTGTCTTACCTGTTCCGATAGCCCAGATTGGCTCATAAGCGATTACGAGGTTGGCAACATCTGCTGCTGCAACACCTGCAAGATCAGACTTAATCTGAAGTCTGATCCAGTCAAGTGTGACACCGAGCTCTCTCTGCTCTAATGTCTCACCACAGCAGAGGATTGGTGTAAGACCTGCCTCAATAGCCTTCTTAACCTTCTTATTGAGGAGAACATCGTCCTCCTTGAAGTAATCTCTTCTCTCTGAATGTCCGATGATAACATACTTAACGCCTGCATCAACGAGCATATCTGCTGAAATCTCGCCTGTGTAAGCACCCTTTGTCTCAAAGTACATATTCTCAGCGCCAACTGCTACGTTAGTTCCCTTAACAGCGTTGACAACAGGAACGATGTCGATTGCAGGTACACAGTATACTACCTCAACATCATCCGATACAACCAACGGCTTGAGCTCCTCAACCAAAGCTACTGCCTGGCTTGGAGTCATGTTCATTTTCCAGTTTCCGGCTACAATCTTCTTACGCATACTCTTCTCCATTCTGCACGAAAACATGATGCCTGTAGGCTGCTCCGAAGCAGGCGGCTCCAGCCGTTCCGCAAATATGAGAAATCACTTTCTCATGTCGGGCAGCTCTGACTATGGCATCATATAATGAATTCATACTATAAATTATAATATCAGTATTAATCTGATTGATTACTTATCGTCGGCAGCCATAACACCAGGAAGTTCCTTGCCCTCTAAGAACTCAAGAGAAGCACCGCCGCCTGTTGAGATGTGGCTCATCTTATCAGCAAAGCCTAACTGG
>UQZF01000239.1 GCA_900545455.1 uncultured Eubacteriales bacterium | reverse complement strand
ATTGGCATACAGCGCCGGAACGCTTCCGTTGCCCCCATCTGATTCCGTCTGGGTAATCTGAATATCCAGGCCGCTTGCGTCAATTTCCATATATTTTGAAATCACGGCAATGATGTCATTCTTAATTGCCTCCATGATATCAGGAGAACAATTAGCCCGGTCAGAGACAAGCAGGAGCTTGAGTCTGTCCTTTGCAACATCACCGGAGGATTTCTTCTTGAACATATCAAATAAGCTCATTAATGCATCCCCCTTACTATATTATTTTGATGAAAAGATAGACTTAAGCTTATTCCAGAAGCCTGACTTCTCTGAAAGGTCAAGGAGAGGAATGTCCTCACCCATAATTCTCTTACAGATATTCATATAAGCCTGTCCTGCAAGTGTATCATTGCCAACCAACGGTTCACCGTTGTTGGTTGAAATGACGATATTCTCATCATCCGGAACTGCGCCGATAAGATTGATTGAGAGAATATCAACCACATCATCAATCGACATCATGTCACCCTTCTTAACCATATCCATACGTATACGATTAACGATAAGGTCACTTCTCTTAAGATCATTAGCCTCTAACAGCCCGATAATCCTGTCGGCATCACGGATTGCAGAAACCTCAGGAGTAGTTACAACAAGTGCTCTGTCCGCACCTGCTATTGCATTCTTAAAGCCCTGCTCAATTCCCGCAGGACAGTCAAGAATTATGTAATCGAATTCCTGTCTGAGTTCATCTATAAGTGCTTTCATCTGTTCAGGTGTCACGCTTGTCTTATCCCTTGTCTGTGCCGACGGGAGAAGATAGAGATTAGGATATCTCTTATCCTTGATAAGAGCCTGCTTATATCTGCAATTTCCCTCAACAACATCCACAAGATTATATACTATTCTGTTCTCAAGTCCCATAACAACATCAAGATTACGAAGACCTATATCCGTATCAATCAGGACAACTTTCTTATTAAGCTTTGCAAGACCAGTACCGACATTAGCCGATGTAGTCGTCTTACCTACGCCACCCTTACCGCTGGTGACAACAATGACTTCACTCATACATTTCTCCATTCCGCCGCTGTGCGGCTCTTTTTTTCTCTCCTCTTTCATGAGAAAACCATAATATTATTATGATTGTTTTTTCGCATAAAAGCAATAATTTTTTTAAATATTTATAAAATTACAGGCGAATATCTGACAAGACATTCTTATCGAGCTTCTCAATATATATATTATTGTCATCGACAAACGCTATCTTTGGATCTACATTCTTGCTTGGCTTAAGAGGTGCCGCATCGCCGCTCCTTGCAATCACATCTCCTATTCTTATCTGCATGGGAGCCATCTCAAGCGCCACGACAAATGAGTTCTGATTTCCGTTTGCCCCCGCAAAAACAAGTCCCTTAAGGCTTCCGAGAACTACGACATTGCCTGTTGATATGACTCTCGCACCGGGATTGACATCTCCTAATATAATGATGCTGCTCTCGGATTCCAATACCTGTCCGCTTCTCAATGTGCCCTTATAGAATTGACCTGTATGTGTGGACAACTCTTCAAGCTTGGTGTCGACGGCTTTTTTATAACACTCGTCTCTTAGCTTATCATTGTCAACAACACATATAATATTAAGCTCGGAATTTTCTGCAATTATATCGAGAATTTCCTTTTCCTCAGCCGACGAGATTTTTCTGCCTTCAAATGATACCGCCATGTTGGCTTTGTCAAAAAACTTCGACGCCGAGCGGAACTTCTCCGCGAGTGCCTCCTTCAACTCGTTGAACGGTATGTTCTCATCCATCACCACGACAATACCATGCTTGTTGCCCTTAATTATTACCGAATTATCCATAGCCTGACCTTCCTTTCAGGAGTTTTACTCTATAATAGTTAAACCACCCTCCACACTCGCATAGACTGCGGAAGGAATATATGAATCATAATAAGCCGACAGCGCGTAGAACGACATGATACCCGCATTCACAGCCGCATATCCGTTAGGAATCATGACCGCTACTGCTACATCCGCATTGTTGTACGGAGCCCATGTGATGTAGTTGGCATGCGAGCCTCTGTTCTTGTTTTCCTCCGCCGTACCCGACTTACCTCCTACCGTAACCGGGAGGTACTTCTCAAAAAGCTGTGTTCCTACGGGGCTTCCCATGATAACATTACGTCCGCCCTCGTACACCGAATCCCATACCGTGCTGTCTAACTCAACCTCATTTGCCACAACAGGCTCGTACATTTCAATCACATCACCGTTGCTGTCAACCACCTTGCTTATTACGCTCGAATTGTAAACGGTTCCGCCGTTTCCTATCGTTGCGGTGTATCTTGCAAGATTGAGTGCCGTGTACGCGTGATTGCCCTGTCCGATTGTGGAGGCAATTACAGATACCGACGACGGATTAGGTGTCGCCTCAGAAATCTGTATTCCCGTCTTGGTTGCAAGTCCGAGCTCCTCGGCATAGTGCTTCAGGATATTTAGTCCCTTCTCCGCATTGAGGCTTCCGTCCGCTTCCGTGCTCAATCTGTATCCTACCTCACAGAAGAAATAGTTACACGAAACACCGATTGCCTGCTTGACATTAATAGAACCGTGATTGCCCGGATAAATCCAGCACTTTAAGTTAGGGTTGACCTTATCAAATATACCCGTGTCAGTTATCGTCTCGTTAGGCGTTATAACTCCCTCCATAAGTCCCGCAATCGCTGTGGTAATTTTAAACGTGGAACCTGGTGCAATTCTTGTCTGCGTTGCACGGTTTACAAGCGGTGTCGACTTATCGGCAAGAAGAGACGCATAGTAATCAGAGTCTATCGAACCTGAAAAATTATTAATGTCATAGCTTGGATATGTGACCATAGCTATAA
>UQZF01000238.1 GCA_900545455.1 uncultured Eubacteriales bacterium | reverse complement strand
GTCTGCCTGCACGAGTACACGTCCGAATGGTCGCCGAATATGGACAGTGCATGTGTCGCAACCGTTCTCGCCGCGACGTGGAACACGCCCGGGAGCAGCTCTCCCGCAACCTTGTATATATTCGGCAACATTAAAAGGAGTCCCTGCGAAGCTGTAAAAGTCGTCGCAAGAACTCCAGCACTTAATGCACCATGGAGCGTAGCTGCGGCACCTGCCTCCGACTGAAGCTCTACCACACAAACCTCCTCACCAAAGAGATTCTTTCTTCCTCCTGCCGTCCACTCGTCAACAAGCTCAGCCATCGGCGACGACGGCGTTATCGGATATATCGGTGCCACCTGGGTGAACGCGTAGGCTACATGAGCTGCTGCCGCGTTGCCATCCATTGTCTTTTCAATTCTTTTCATAGAAGTCCTCCAAGAATATTTATGACTTCTATTCTTTCCCTCTTTCAGTTAACTATTCATATTCTTTCCGCAATATAGTCCTTCATTATCCTGCGGATTTCCTGCATCTTCTCCATCGTGTCGGGATTGTCCGAGCTGAATGCGAGAAGCTTGTCGAGATACCCCTGCTTCACAGCCTGTCTCACACTCTCGGGATATACAAGCTCGAACGCAAGCGAGATATGTCCCGGTACATTGTCGACAGCAGTCTTTTTGAGCGCCCTGAGTATCGTATGTCTCTCCCTAAACGCCGCAAGCACCTCATCAGAGATTTCGCCCGTCCTTATCTCCTCCGTGGTCGCATTGTAGATTTCCTCGAGCGGAAAATCACAGTTCACCTTCAAAATGTCCACCTTGTCGGCATCCCTCAGGATATTGCAGTACATCGTGGTTCTCTCGTCGTAATCCTCGGGTATCCTGTAATCGCTGTGATGATATATCGCTTTCTTTAAAAGCTCATCCTCGCTGTCATCGTCTATGTAATCCCTTATTCTTCCGTCGTCAAACAAAATCTCGCAGCCGAGGTGCGCATGGTTGACCGACTTATCGTCATAGAAGGTGTTGTAGCGTCTTAACTGCTCAAACCTTCCGACATCGTGAAGCATTCCCGTGAGCCACGCGATGTCAAGGTCGGCACCCTCGAGCCCTATCGACTGTCCTATGACCTGACAAAGCCCAGCCACGCGGTAGGTATGCTCAATCTTTAATCTTACCTTGGTGTCCTCGCTGTTATAATTTTTTACATAAGCGGCAAAGGTATCGATGACTCTCTGCCTGTCTATCCTGATATTTGAAGCTGCCATTGTGATTCCTCGTTTCTAAATAAATACATATACTTTTCAGAGGTATCTTAGCACATATCACCTTATCCGACAACTCATTTTGAAACAAATGTGTCGTACATTTCCCGCGTTCCTTCCTCGCTCTCGTCGTTGAACACATATATTTTTCCCTCAGTTTTCACCACGACCGCCGCGTCAGTCTTTAAGCATATATATGTGTCGCACTGACCGTAGCCCTGCACATTGAAGGTTCCGATGTTGTAGACTGTTCCGTCGTAGCCCACGTTCTTTGACATGGACGGAAGCTTGTCAAGATACTCGACATTGGTTATCTCATCAAGATAGAAGCTTGATATATCCCCCGCAGCCGCAACGCTCGCCACCGCTCTTCCCGTGCCGTCCGCGCCGACCTCAAGTGTTATGTCCGCCAAATCATATTTTGCCAAAAAAATCGCAAGTCCCACCACAAACAGCATGGTAATTCCGATGACAACCCATTCCCCTCTGCTTCCCGCATTTATCGAGAAGCCTATTCCGATTCTCTTTTCCTGAACCCTCGGCGCATTGGGATTTTTCTTTCCCGTAAGATAATATATGTCGTCGTCATCGTAGTACTGCACCGCACCAGCCTGATTTTTCACCCTTCTGACATTGCTATATGCAGAAAAGAGTGCCGCAAGGCTTCCGAGCGAACAGAGCATCGACAGAGCAAAGCTCCAAAGAACTGCCACGCTCCCGTCACGCAGCTGTACTCCCGATATGTACGTCAAAGCGAGCGCAATGACAGCCGCCATAAAGCTGTGAATCATCATACATCTGCTCCACTCGTACTTTACACTTCTGTTAATCTCGATATTTGCCTCGCTGTCGTCGCAGTAAACCTTGGTGCGCGACCTCGCAATCACAAAATAGAGCACTAAAAACACCACGGCACAGATTGCAAAGCTGCTCGATGCGACAGAGAATCCACCTGTGCAATACTTAAACACACAGAACGCTGTTATCGCCATTGGCAATATTCCCCAGCATGGACTTATCGGCATCTCTTTCCTGCTTCTTGTTAGTGCGGTGTCTATTCTGCGGACGCTGCCGCCGTTTTCGCTGCCCTTATACCAGTCCTGCTCCACCTTCCATTTATACAGCTCCCAGCCATATTTTTTGAGGCTGCCCTGATACACATACATGATCACGAAGAACCAAGTCATAATGTAAACCATCTGTATTGACACATAATCATAAAAAATTATGATTGCCAAACAGGTGACAAGTCCGATAAGCGTGATTTTTCTCCAACTGCGCTTGTACTGTGCACGAATATTTTTTACCGCCTCATCGTCCCTGTGCTCCTTGGGAATTGTTATTCCCATATAGTATGCTCCGTTTTCAAGAACCACCGCGCTGCCCATGGTGTAGGCGAGCGTGACCAGCATAAAGAGCATTGTCATAATCATAATCACCATAAAAACCATAATTTTCTCCCCCTCTATTCAAAAACCAACTGCTGTCTGTTGTAGATTTCCTCGCATTTTTTCAGAAATTCTTCCTTTTTCATGCCCCTCAGCGTTGTCTCTGTGATGAGAAGCTCAAGCTCCGCTTCGACCTTCTCCTTGTAATCGGCTCCATAGTCCGCTTTCGGGCATATCTTCGCGCCGTGCCTCCTGTCAATCTCTATAAAGC
>UQZF01000237.1 GCA_900545455.1 uncultured Eubacteriales bacterium | reverse complement strand
CCATCGTCGCCATGCCAAGAAGCGTGAATACAATTATTCTTCCGAAAAAAGCCACGACCGGAAGCTGTGATGTCGGATTAAAAAGTAGGCACATGAAAAAGGTGCATATCATGATAATTCCGTAAATCATTACAAATCTTCGAAGCCACAATATTATGTTCTTCATAATCACTCTCCATCACCTCCTAGATTCCGAGCAGCCGCTTTAAACCCGCGACATATTTTCGTGAAACGATAACTGCCTCCCCGTTTGACAGCACAGCCTCGAACCTTCCCGAAAACGACGGTCGTATGTAATCTATTTTGTCGGCGTTGAGAATCATCGATTTGCTGCATCGAAACAGCGAGCTTCTTGCGCTCACATCCTCAAACTCATATAATTTTTCCTTGGCATTAAACACATCATTCTGCGTATAGAAAAATGATGCCCCGTCGACAACCTCAAAATAATATATCTCCGAAAGCCTCAGCCTGTGCAGGACATTGTTCTTGTATCCGCACACCGTAAGCTGTCCCATTGCTGCATCCCTAACGCTCCCCACCCAGTCAGCATCCACGTCATGACAACGCACAATAACCTCTTCTTCCTTCTCTATGTCAATCTGCTCCACCTCGAGCTTCACTACAATCACCTCCGCGTATTACCGTTCGTTTTTCTTAATATTTTTATATCTGATTTTTATGATTATGTCTATGCTTTGCCCCGTGACATGCCAAAAACGCCATGTAAGATGCAAAAACACCCCATTACTGACATTAAAGTCTGTAACAGGGTGTGTAAATTATTCCGCCTTTGATTTGTTTTCTGCAATATAAGAAATCTCAAGAAATGCAATATTCAGCACCGCAAAAATAATAAGATATATCGGCATTATCCATATTCCGATGCCCTGCTGCAGCTTTCCGAACAGCATCGGCATGAAGGTGCTTCCCACATACGCTGACGCCATCTGAAGCCCGATAACCGCAGCACTGTACTTTTTGCCGAAGTTGTTCGGAGCCATGTGCTGTATTGCTGGATATATCGGTCCCATTCCCGTGCCGATTATGACAAAGCCGACCGCCGCCGCGATATATCCGTCTATCGGCAGGAACACGAGAATAATTCCAACAAGCTCGACTGCCGCGCCGATGCGGATGAGCAGCTTATCACCGAGCTTATTCGAGACAAATCCCGCGAGCAGCCTGCCAAACATAAGCCCACCAAATATAAGCGAGCCGAACGCTGCGATAAGCCCGTCGGTCATGCCCGACTTCGTCCCCGCAAAATAGCTCGACGTCCACAGAAAACAGGTCGCCTCTCCCGAACAGTACGCAAAGAACGCTATGAGCGTCAGAACAACTCCCGGCACCTTCAAGGTCTCCGCAATGCCCGCGCTGTGCTCCTCCTTCTCCTCTTCCTGCGCCTCATTCTTTTTCCATAGTGGAAGTGATATGATGCAGACAAGCAGTATCGCAATCTGGAGATATGCCGTCCAGCGGTAACCCTCGTTCCAGCGCGCACTTTTGAGTGCCGCCGCCATGATGTTCGGGCTTATGACCGCTCCCACGCCGTAAAAACAGTGCAGAAAATTCATCACCGAGCCCGAGTAATTGTTCGCCACATAGTGGTTAATCGCCGAATCTATCGCGCCAGCTCCGAGTCCGTAAGGTATGGCAAAAATAAAGAGCATCCAATATTTTGATGAGATTGAGAATCCGCAAAGCCCGAAAATCGTGAGCAAAATCGAGCATATCACAATCCATTTCGTATGTATTCGGCTTATAAGTTTCGGGCTCATGAGTGCCGATATGATTGTCATAAATGATATTGTCATTGAGACATATCCCGCATACGATGACGGCACGCCAAAGTACACCTGCATGGTCGGCCAGCCCGAGCCAAGCAGTGAATCGGGCAGTCCCAGACTTATGAAAATAAGATATATAACCGCTATCAGTAATGAACCCATATTTTTACTCCATATAATAATCTATTTGTATCCCACAATGACCGCATAATCCGGGGTGAAATAATCGTTGCTGTCACTGCTCAATCCGCTCGCTTTTAACGCCTGCTCAAACGTAATGTCCTTGGTGTTGCTGAGAACAAGATACGACACGCTTTCTGCCGCTCTGTTCGGCTTTCACGTAATCTCAAGCCTGTATTTGTAGAAATCCGAACGGCTTTAGGATATGGTCCTTTCTCTTAATGTGCGCACTCTCATGAGCAATCACATTCTCCATATCAGCCGCACTCATGTCAAACGGCAGGTAAATCCTTGGCTTAACGATTCCGAAAACAAACGGCGAAGCCACATTCTCACTCTGAAATATATTGTCTTGAAGCCGTACCGCCGTCGCCGTCTTATTTCTAATCTTTAGACAGCCGACCGCGGTGTAAACAAGCATCACCGCAATGCCGACAAGCCATACTATAGGAAGCACTTCGTTTATAAGAAATTTACTTACGGAAGTACTGCCGATAAATTTTTCATTGCCCGCAGTCTCATAACCCGAATTACTGTCATTAACATCTGTTTCAGAATCAATAATAACATTATTCTCTCCGTTGTCAACGGCTGAACTTCCTACATCTGAAACAACTCCTGCATTTGAGTCAATCTCCGCCGCTTGCACAGCTTCACCAGCTCACTGCTCTTAACAGGCTCGTTCTCCCACAGAATCAGGCAGAAACGATACTCACTTTCAAATACCTTGGGTGTACTCATAAGCCGCTCTCCTCTCTACTACAAACCTCAGTTGATGTCAAGCTCATACTCAAGCTGCACGTCACACGGCTCCTCCTCAGCGAGCTCACGGTTAATCTCCTTTGCATGAACGCATCCGAGTGCGCTGTATGCCGCCTGACTTTCCTTAGACGAATGTGCCGAAATGTACAGCTTATCCGCGCCCAATCTTTTTGCCTCCTCACAAGC
>UQZF01000236.1 GCA_900545455.1 uncultured Eubacteriales bacterium | reverse complement strand
ATACAGCAGTCTAAGGTGCTTTCGTATGTGCTCGGCGCAGACGTCGAGAAAATTAAACTCACGATGGAGACCATTGAGCCTGATGCGTTCGAGCTCGCGGTCGATATGCTCGACACGGCGGAGCACATTTATGTTGTCGGTGTCAGGGGATGTGCGCCGTTGGCAGAGTTTCTCGGTTTTTATCTTAGAATGATTCATGACAATGTAAGAATGGTGACGACCAACAGCGCGTCAGAGATGTTCGAGCAGATGCTAGCGGTGAGCGAGAGGGATGTTGTGGTCGGAATAAGCTTTCCGAGATATTCCATGAGAACGCTGAAATGTCTGGAGTACGCCAACAACAAGAGCGCGGAGGTTATTGCGATAACGGACAGCAGAAATTCACCGATGAGCCTGTACTCGTCCTGTAATCTGCTCGCGAGAAGCGACATGACCTCCATAGTGGATTCACTTGTTGCGCCGATGAGCGTGATAAATGCACTTATTGTGGCGCTCTGCATGAGAAATAAGGAGCGCGTCGCCGCGAATCTTGAGGAGCTCGGAAGAGTGTGGAGCGATTATCAGGTGTACAACAACGATGAGATTAACCAGCTTGACGAGGATTTGTTCGCGTCGCTCAAAAATATAGAGGAATAATCGAAAAGAGGAATTTATGAGCAAGGTAATAATAATCGGAGCGGGTGCCGCGGGTATGATGGCTGCGATAGCGGCAGCGTCGAACGGACATGACGTGACGATTCTTGAGAAGAACGAGAAGGCGGGAAAAAAGATATATATAACGGGAAAAGGTCGTTGCAACATAACCAATGCCTGTGATGTCGAGGAGCTTTTTAACAATGTGGTTACGAACAAAAAGTTTCTCTACAGCGCATTCTACGGCTTTACGAACGACGATGTTGTGGCGATGCTCAACGATGCGGGACTTGAGACCAAGGTTGAGAGAGGCAACAGAGTGTTCCCTGTGAGCGACAGGGCTGGCGATGTCATATCGGCGCTTGTGAGGATAATGAAGAAAAACGGAGTTAAAATCGAGTATGACACGACAGTCGCCGAGATAATCACTGAACATAAAGAAATATCCGAAGGTGATGAAAGAGAAGTCGTGACGGGTGTCAAGGCTGCCTCCGGCAGAATTTACCCTGCTGATGCGGTCATCGTTGCGACGGGCGGAATATCGTACTCGACGACTGGCTCGACGGGCGACGGCTACGGCTTTGCCGAAAGGACGGGGCATAAGGTTACAGCACTCAGCCCTGCACTTGTTCCGTTTACGGTTGCCGAGGAGGATGTGAAGGAGCTTCAGGGACTTGCACTTAAAAACTCGGGTGTCACGATATACGACGGAAAGAAGAAGCTCTATGAGGATTTCGGAGAGCTTCTGTTTACACATTTCGGCGTGAGCGGTCCGACCGTACTCAGCGCAAGCAGCTATGTGGCAAAGAAGATTAAGGAGCATCCTTTAAGACTTGTCATTGACCTAAAGCCGGGACTTGACACGGAGCAGCTTGACGCGAGGGTTCTGAGGGATTTTGATGAGTTCATGAATAAGAATTTTAATAACTCGCTCGACAAGCTTCTTCCTAAGTCGCTGATTCCCGTTGTGATAAAGAGAAGCGGAATCGATGAGTACAAGAAGGTTCATGAGATAAGCCGCGAGGAGAGAATGAGGCTTATCACCACGATAAAGAATTTTGAGTTCACGCTCACGGGGCTTCGCGGCTACAACGAGGCGATAGTCACACAGGGAGGCGTGAGCGTCAAGGATGTAGATCCTTCGACGATGGAGTCTAAGAAGGTTAAGGGGCTCTATTTTGCGGGCGAGGTGTTAGACCTCGATGCCGTGACGGGAGGCTTCAACCTACAGATTGCATGGTCAACCGGACATCTTGCGGGAATGAGTGTGTAATTTTGCACAGTTTCCTTATTAATATGAATGTCAAATGAATAATATCAGAAAAAGGAGAAGATCTAAAATGGCATACAGCATTGCAATAGACGGTCCGGCAGGAGCCGGAAAGAGTACAATCGCAAAGAGGGTGGCAAAGGAGCTGGGTTTCGTATATGTTGACACGGGGGCTATGTACCGAGCGATGGCAATATATTTTGTTGACAATGGCATTGACGGAAAGGACGAGGCGGCGGTTTCAAAGGCTTGCCCGGAGGTTGATGTGAAGATCGCCTATGAGGACGGAGCACAGCAGGTTATCCTAAACGGCGTCAACGTCACGGCAAGATTAAGGCATGAGGAGGTCGGACGCATGGCGAGTGCCGTTGCCGTGTACGGTGCGGTGAGAAGTAAGCTTGTCGAACTTCAAAGACAGCTTGCAGCGGGAACGGATGTTATCATGGACGGAAGAGACATTGGAACCTGTGTACTTCCGAATGCGACCGTTAAGATTTACCTCACGGCGAGTGTCGAGGCGAGGGCAAAGAGAAGATACGATGAGCTTGTGGAGAAGGGTGAGAAGCCTGATATGGAAGTGATTAAGGTAGACATCGAGAAGCGTGATTACAACGATATGCACAGGGATATATCACCGCTCAGACAGGCGGATGACACGGTCTATCTTGATTCCTCGGACATGAACATCGAGGAAGTGACTGACGAAATCCTGAAGATTTTTAATGCCGCACGCGGATAGAATGCGAAATACGGCGTTGAAGGAAGATTAACAGAGAAGTGAGGTTTGGTACGGATGGAAGTGATTGTCGCAAAGACAGCGGGATTCTGCTTTGGCGTAAAGCGCGCCGTGGAGAAGGTGTATGCCAATGCCGACGGGGAGCATGTGTACACCTACGGACCGATTATTCACAATGAACAGGTCGTGGCTGACCTTGAACAGCACGGTGTGAGAGTTGTCGGGGAGGACACCGATTTGGCGGCTCTTCCTAAGGGCACGGTTGTTGTGAGGGCGCACGGTGCAGGCAGGGCAGAGTTTGACAGACTCAGGGCTTCGGGGATGAATATTGAGG
>UQZF01000235.1 GCA_900545455.1 uncultured Eubacteriales bacterium | reverse complement strand
TTTGGCGGGAGGCTATGTTTCTAAAGAACAGCCGAGCGTTATTGATGACTCCACGATAAGAAACGGATTTTACGGGGCACCGACGGTTGTGTGCGTGTTCTCACAGGATAATTTTTTGTTTAAGACAGCGGACGCATTCTGTATGATGGAGAATATGATTTTGCAGGCGACGGAGCTTGGCATTGCTTCATGTATAATATCGCGCGGCTATGAGACCTTTGATTCCGATGAGGGCAGACGCCTTATGACGGAATGGGAGGTGCCGGACGGCTATGCCTGTCAGGGCTTTGTGATTCTCGGGTACATAGACGGGGAGCAGCCGCATGCCAAGCCGAGAAAGCCGGGAAGAGTTAAGATAGTGGAAGGTTAAGGAAAAAATTCACGGAAATGATGTTTCATATATGATTAACTGCATTGACGAAGGAGGAATTTTATGGATTTGGCAATATGTCTAAAGAAGATGGAGCTTGTCGGAGTTCTCGCGTTTGCGACGGTCGACGGCGAGGGAGCACCGCAGATTAGAAATATCAGTGCCATTCACTATGAGCCTGATGCACTGTATTTTTTTACGGCGCGTGGCAAAAATTTCTGCCGTGAGCTCATGGAGGATGGAAGAGTACAGATTTTGTGCTATACTAAATACAAGGAAATGATAAGGCTTTCGGGAAAGGCTTATGCGGTCGCGGATGCCGAGCAGAATAAATGGCGCGACTTGATTTTTGAGGAACAGCCGTATCTTGCAAATGTATATCCGGGGGACACGAGGGACATAGGAATTGTATTCTGCATTGATAAGGCGGAGGTTGAATACTTCAATCTTGGCGTGAACCCTATTTTCAGGGAGACGTATCACCTTGGCGATGTCGAGGTGAAGGAGAAGGGATATTTCATAACGGATGCGTGTATAGGCTGCGGAACCTGTCAAATGAACTGCCCGCAGAGGTGCATTGAGGAAGGCACGCCGTATGTGATTAACAGAAATCATTGTCTGCACTGTGGAAGCTGCTATGAGAACTGCCCGGTGAGGGCGATAGAGCGGGTAGGGTGAGCGTAGAGATAACGCCCCAGAGGTGGAAAAATGATTATACAGACGGGTATGAGAACCGACATTCCCGCATTTTACTCGGAATGGCTTATAAACAGAATAAAGGAAGGCTATGTGCTGGTGCGCAATCCATATAATCTGAATCAGGTGACGAGATACAGCTTGTCGCCTGATTGTGTTGACCTTATCGCCTTTTGCACAAAGAATCCTGCACCGATGCTATCACACATGGATATTTTAAAGTCATACGGGCAGTACTGGTTTGTCACAATCACTCCGTATGGCAGGGACATCGAGCCGAATGTGCCGGACAGGGAAAAGGTGATGGAGGATTTTATGAAGCTGTCCGATACCGTCGGTGTGGACAGCGTCGGCTGGCGTTATGATCCCATTCTGATAAATGAAAAATATTCGGTGGAGCGTCATATCACAGACTTTGAAATGATGGCGAAGAAGCTGTCGGGGTATACAAAGACCTGTGTAATAAGCTTTATCGACATTTATAAGAAAGTAGAGCGAAATATGCCCGAGGCAAGGGCGGTTTCAAAAAGTGATAGGATTACAATCGGCAAGGCTTTTATTGAGACGGCAAAAAAATACGGAATGACGATAAGACCGTGCGCCGAGGGTGATGAGCTTGCCGCCTACGGTGCTGACTGCTCCGGCTGCATGACGGTAAAGACTTTCGAGACGGCACTTCACGTGAATCTTGATGTGCCGAGGACGGGAAAAAATCAGAGGAACGGACAGTGCGCGTGCCTGCTCGGTGTGGACATAGGAGCTTATGACACCTGCGGGCACCTGTGTAAGTATTGCTATGCAAATGCGGATACTGCACTTGTGCGGGAAAATATGCGGAGGCATGTTTTCTGGAGGCGGGTTCGCTTACAACCATTCTCAACAGGATGGAAGAGAATGGGCTGATTGAGCGCAGAACATTGAACGGAAATCGGCGCAGCTTTCATATTTTTATGACGGAGGAGGGAAAAGAAAAACAAAAGCTGGTGGATAAGGCATTCTCAGAGATAGAAAGCAGAGCTCTGATGGGGATTTCAGGGGAAGAGCTTGAGCGGTTCATGACCGTATATGAGAAGATTTATTCCAACTTACAGGGGAAAAACAGGGAATGAATGTATTTAAGAAGAAAGAAGGAAAAGAATTACAATGAACAAGACAGATAAAGCAGGCAGGACAGTTAAAAAGAACAAACTAAAAAGGTATCTTTTGTTTCTCGTGGGATTATTCATAAACGCACTCGGAGTGAGTCTGGTGACAAAGGCAAGCCTCGGAACCTCGCCGATTTCCTCGATACCGTATGTGCTGAGCCTTAATTTTCCGCTCACACTTGGAAATTTCACCATCATTTTCAGTATATTTCTCATACTTTTACAGATATTGATTTTAAGGAAAAATTTTAAGATAGAAAATATTTTGCAGATACCCGTTTCCATTGCGTTCGGATATTTTATCGACCTCACAATGTATATGTTTTTCCGGGTTAATCCGCAGAATTATGTATTAAAGCTTGTCACACTTTTGGCGGGATGTATCGTTCTCGGCTTCGGTGTGTATATTGAGGTTGTGGCTGACGTGGTCATGCTGCCGGGAGAGTCGTTTGTGCGTGCCATTGTGCAGACAATGAACTCTAACTTCGGAACCACGAAGATAATATTTGATTCGACAATGACGATTATTGCGGGCGTGCTTTCGGTTATATTTTTTGGCAGACTTAACGGTGTGCGTGAGGGAACAATCATTGCGGCACTGCTTGTCGGCTTTATTGCGAGACTCTTCGGAAAGCATCTTGAGTTTATAAAGCCGCATCTCTTCCCAGAGGATTATGTGAACAACGACGATTCCGAACAAAATAATGAAACTGATAATAAAACTGACAGTGAGACAAACCGCAGGAATGTTATCGTCATCGGCAGGCAGTACGGCTCTGGCG
>UQZF01000234.1 GCA_900545455.1 uncultured Eubacteriales bacterium | reverse complement strand
CCCTTCGCTCTTCCGATGTCCTTCGCTCCATCCTTGTCGGCAATCTCAGGCTCCTCGCTCCAAATCTTTCTTATCTTCTTTGCGGATGCAAGACCGCTCGCCATATCGGCACTCAGCCAGCCTATCATCTCCATCGGCCAGATGATGTTGTTCGCGTACTCGGTAAAAGCACCGAGGTCGCCGAGAGTTATCTTATCCATGATTACAAATCCGCCACCGACAAGCACAACAAGCAGAAGCAGAAGTCTCGTCAAAAATGAGATGTTAGGATTGTATCTGAGAGAAATCTTTGACTGCTTCATGCTGAGGTCATAATAGTTCTTATTATGCTTCTTAAACTTCTCAATCTCATAATCCTCTCTCGCAAATGCTTTTACGACACGCACACCCGTGAGGTTCTCCTGAACAACCGTCGTGAGTGCCGCATTCTCCTCCGACAGATCGTCGTACACCTTGCCTATCTTTTTCTCGAGCGCAACCGCATGGTACGCCACAATCGGCATGATGACTATCGGAATGATTGTGAGCACGGGGCTTATGCTTATCATGCAGACAAGTACGCCTATTGTGTGAATTGTACATTCAATAGCTAACATTCCCACATACCCGAGCGCATTCCAGACATTGTCGACATCGTCCTTCACACGCGCCATCAGCTCACCCGTGTTGTTCTTATCAAAGAACCTTATCGAGAGCTTCTGAACGTGCTTGAAAAGCCCGACTCTTATTTTGCTTCCTATACTCATACTGGTATAGTCAAAAACAAATTCCTTGACAAACTGAAACACCGCTCTTCCAAATCCTATCGACAGCAATCCGAACAGCAGCTTCATGAGGAGCTGCGTCTGTCCACCCACAATGACATCGTCGATGAGTGATCTCGTTATGAACGGATATATCATGTCAAGACCGATACTGCATATCATCGCAACAAGCGCAATCAGGTACATATACCAGCTTCTTGCAATGTAGTTTCTCAACTTCATAAATTACCTCCCTCTCTGCCGGCTTCTTCGCGCCGACATATAATATACTTCACGGCTTCCTACGCCGCATGCCCCGAATAGATACATACGCATGCTGCTGTGTCCCATAACACAACAAAAAAGCCGCACGGTCAGAACGACCATACGGCTTCATTCATGCAAATAGCCCTTGTCAGTATCAAATATCATATAACCCCATTGCGCTATATAATCGTCAATACCCACCCGCGCTGTTATGCAGTATGTATATCCGAGGCAGTCCCGATAACATATAATGTTAATGTTACATTTCTTAACTTAATCATCGTGTACTGCCTCCTTTCTTTTATTATCGTTTTGTGATTATTAAGTCTTTTTTAGGATACGCTTTATGGTATTAAATGTCAACTGTTTTTTTAGAGAATTTTTATAATTAGTTCAAATCCACCCAAAAACCTGCTCCACGCTCGCGTTCACCGTTGGCAATATTGTTTATCATTTTTTCTTAAGGTTATATCAAAACAGGCTATATATTATAGTGGTATAAATATTTCCTACCATGATTTTATAATATTTCACCAAATGTCAAAAAACCCTTAAGGATATTTATAACCTGTACATTATCTTATCCTTAAGGGTCTTTGTTTTATAAATTATTCTGTGACATTATCCTGATGATTATATGAATCTATAAACGATGTAACAGCACTTTTATATAAATTGTCAAGAGTACCATAACCATAATAATACCATGACTTTGTACCCCACCAGCTGTTTGATATATTTGACTCTATTGTTACACTATCAGAAGGTGTATTGCCATTCGCTAAATCAGCTATCAGACTGCCATCTGCAGCTACTTTGACATTATCAAATCGAATATACCAATATATATCCGATGTTTTATCAAATGATTTATCACCATTCACATACTGGTCTCTAACCTGGGCTTTATATACCAAGTATAAGATATTATTTGAATACCACGAATCATTATTTTTTCTTGTAAGTAAATAAGTTCCCAAGTATGTAAAACTTTCCAGCGACTCATCGTCTCCCCAATTTTTTGCTGCACGGGCATTATATACATCCTCAGCCTGCTGTTTCATAGCTGCCAATCCATCATCATTAATTTCACTTGTCTGGGTAAGATATTTTTCAAGCCCCTCTACAGTAAACTTTTTCTCACATTCTGCAGGTGCTTTACCAATCTTTTTAACATAAGAATCAACTACACTGTCATTTATAGTCACAGTAATTATATCTCCATTACTCAATCCATCATACGACGATAAACTGAAGTCATAAGCATTCATAATCTGCCCGGTGTAGTTTACATGAGCTGTTCCATACGGTGCAATTCCTGAATACTCTATTGAAAATCCGTCAAAAGCATCAAACTTTCCTATTTCAGTAAGTTCAGAGACTTTACATGTACCATCAGTATATTTTATCTTACAGTTTATATAATCTGAAAGTTCATCATCGATATCCCAAGTATATGTAACCTCGTCTCCATTACTAAGTCCACTGCTCTTTTCAACTTTTACACTTACATAATCGGAAAGCATATCAACAGGACCATCATACCAAAGCTGCACCTTTTCTTTCTTTGCCATCCTTGTGTATGAGACTTTTTTTCCGTATTTCGCTTCTATAGAATCCCAATCAACCGATACCTTAACAGTACCATAACCGTCATATCCATCCGTTTCAATCGTCAAATATTTGTTAAGATTAATCGTTTTACCGGAATTAATGGATACACAAAGTATTATAATAAATACAGCCACTACAGCTACAGCAACACCTACAACTTTCAACGGGAACTTTTTAAGCTCAAACGATTTCTTTTCTTTAACATGCTGGACGGACTGTTCTTTTACCTCAGTCCTTTCTTCATTAAGCGGCTTGCCGCACCCCTCACAAAACTTTGCTCCCTCTTTATTATTCATACCACAATTCTTGCAAATCATATGTTCTTCCTCCATATATTTTAGTATAATTTTTTATCGTTCTGTATTTTTACTTATTTGTG
>UQZF01000233.1 GCA_900545455.1 uncultured Eubacteriales bacterium | reverse complement strand
CGATAAACGTATACTTCATCACCTTTACCGTTATATTTGTCGCATCGCTGTTCCTCGTCTCACTTGAAGGCAAGGACTTAGTTACCAACTTTACCGCGGTCGCCGCGACGATCAACAACATCGGTCCGGGGCTCGAGCTTGCAGGTCCTACTCAGAACTTCGGTCACTTCAGCATTCTCACCAAGTATGTGCTGATGTTCGACATGCTCGCCGGACGTCTCGAGCTGTTCCCGCTGCTCATCCTCTTCCACCCTGCCGTATGGCGTGACCTTCACACCTCGCACAGAAGATGGAAAAGAAAGCGGATGGAGGAATAAGAATGGCGGAATAAGAATAGAATGGCAAAAAATCCCCCGCTACGGAGCAGGTGCTCTGAGGCGGGGGATTCATATAATATTCTGTTGTGTGCATCAATCATGCACTTCCTGCGCGTGCAACTCCTGTGCATGGGTACCATGCAGATGTGCGTCATGAATGTGAAGATACTTCTCGCGTGTGGCAAGTCCACCGCGGATATGTCTCTCGCTCTTATTCAGCTCGAGTATCTCGCGCGCCTGCCTTGCAAGCTCGGAATTGATTGCCGGAAGCCGCTCGGCGACATCCTTATGTACGGTACTTTTGCTGATCCCATACTGCTTGGCAGCCTGACGCACGGTGCAGTTATTCTCGATAATGTATGAGGCAATCTCCATCGCCCGCTCCTCGATATAACTCTTCAAAAAATACCCCTTAAAAATCTTTTTTACAATGTATGACTTAGACTTAAGGGATAGAACTACGTACGGTAAAAAGCCCGCTGCAAAGCGTATTGCAGTTTCATACTTCCTTCGGCATTGCCGTCTGTTCCTTGTCCCTCCAGTAGTTTGCCGCCTTTTCAAATTGTTCGCGTGTCATAAAATCGCCACCGTAGATTTTTTAACAATATGTCTTACTCCTTTTTATCGTAAAAGTATATTATCTTTTCTGTACAGCTATGATAAAATTATCAAACCTACCAATATAATACCCACAATTATTATCACCGTAACCAAAGTCACAAGCCATACCTTCACGGAATTGTCATCCGCCTTATGTTCTTCTTGAATCGGCTTACAAAAATCTGGTTTGCGCACGGAAGCCTTACGGTATTCAGCCAGAGCATCTTCTGTGTGCAGAATCGAATCATAAAAATCATTTAGCCAGTCTATATCTGCCTGAGTGCATATATCTGTATATATTGTCCCGATTTCATGCGCATAATTATTTCTAATATGTCTCAATTCTTTAAGTCTGCGAAGTGTAACATTCCATGATGAAACATATTTTTCACCATTATGTATACTTTGCATTTTGTCAATATAAGCCGTTACCCCTTTATCCCCATGAAACATTTCCCTGCAAATTTTATCGAGGCTTTTATATGCCTCCATAAATTCATCATTCAATCTGCTCACCGTAATATTCCTTTCAATGATGATTTACAGCCATTTGAGGCAGCTCCGATTTTCTCCGAAGCTCCTGCAAAGTCATTTATTCAAATCCCGTTCCAAAAACCTCCCGACCTTCGCTCCCGCCTCGGCTCCGACAAGGTTATAGCCCTCCTGAAGATAATGAAACTCATCCTTCATAAGACCTTTTTCGTCAAATGTCTTAAAGAGTCTGCTCACCATCACAATATCCTCATTCTCCGCGGCAAGCTCCTCCTGTGCCCGCTGCAGGCGGACATACAGCTCGGGCTTGTCTCTGTGATTGCCAATCTGAATCAGAAAGCACTTCTCAAGGCCTGCATCCCTCAGGAAGTCGAGAAGCACTGTGGCGGTTCGCCTTTTGTATATGTCCGTAGGTGTGCCCCTGTCTCCATCGGTGCAGCCTTGACACCATACCATGAAGCTATGCCGTATGGTATAACCGTTGTCTGTGAGCCATCTTCTGCATACATTCACGCGATGCAGAGCGTCGGAATAATACGCGGTTTCAGGCAGCCATTCCGCTATCTCAGAGCCACCCTTGGAGCATGAGACGCCGACAATCGGAATTCCTGTGATTTCCACGCATGCCTTTACGAACGCAGATACCAGCGAGCCTGTTTTCATTCCCGGCTCAAACACACCGTCGGGATTATTCTCATCCCTGCCGAACGGCTCCTCCAGTGCAAAAAGTCTGTCAGGCGCGGTGACGGCTCTGAACTCGTAGCCCATCCCGCCGCGAAGCCTCGGAGCGTCCGCCGCCGTTCCGCGCCCTGCCATATTGCTCTGTCCCATAAACACAGCCAAATCTACGGTCAACACCACACCCCTGCTTTCTCAGGCAGACACCTTCCGTTAGTTTCAATAACCTCTTTGTACCAGTACGCGGAATCCTTAGGTATGCGCTCCTGTGTCGCGAAGTCGACATATACCATTCCGAAGCGCTGTTTGTAGCCGTCAGCCCACTCAAAGTTGTCAAGGAACGTCCACTCAAAATAGCCGCGCACATCCGCGCCCTCGTCGCTTGCCTTTTCCATGCCCTTGATGTAGCTCTCGAGGAAAGTAATGCGGTTCGGATCGTGAACCTTGTGGTCGCCGCTTATGAGGTCGTGGCAGGACATTCCGTTCTCGGTTATGTAGAGCGGGAGGCGGTATCTCTCGTAGAGGAACTTGATTCCGTAGTAGAACGCTCTCGGTGTCACAGGCCAGCCCATAGCGGTGCGCGGGAATCCCGGAGCTCTGTCGACGAACTCGGGCTCGCCGTCCTTTCCGGCACGGACATAATAGCCGTTGTATATGTTTTGTCCCATAAAATCGAGCGGCTGGTGGATGAGCTCCATGTGCTCCTTGGTTATCTCGGGAAGATAAGCCGCGAACTTTTTAAGTCCCTCCTCAGGATAATGTCCCAAGAATACGGGATCGGAAAACCATGCCACGTTCCAAGTCCAGTTGTCCATCGGATTGTAGAAGCCGAAATACACCTCCTTTGCCGCCTCGATGTCCTCAGGCGTATCGGTGTAAAGATATGCCACGACGGGCGGTGTCGCATATCCTTACAC
>UQZF01000232.1 GCA_900545455.1 uncultured Eubacteriales bacterium | reverse complement strand
TGCCAAGGGAGCAATCGAGGCGGCTAAGTATCTTGCCGGAAAGCCTGCGGGAAGATATACGATGAAGGAAGTTATCGGCTAAGTTTTTAACAAAATTTGCATATTTATTATAATATATTTCCGAACATACTAAGCGTATCAGAAGCATGCTGCTTCAGCAAATTGCGTCAGCATATTGCTCCTGTTATGAATAGATTTGCGCATCTGTATTATTTAGGATACGCGGTATCAATCAAGTATGAAAAGGAGATTATTATGAAAAAGCTGAAATTACTTTTGGTATGCACCGTAATATCGGTAATCGGCGTTTTCGGTCTGACGGGCTGCTTCAATGATGGGAGCAACCAACAGGGAACTGGTAATGGAAATACAACCAACCAGACCACAACCGGAAACAATAACAATGCCACAACAGGTAATACCAACAACGGTACAACGCAGAACGGCAATTCCAACAACGGAAACACTAACACCAACAACGGAAACAGCCTTAACGGAAACGGTACTACAGGCAATGAAAATGAGACTAACACCGACGGTGACGGCAACATCATTGACGGTGTGGGCGATATGATCAATGACGGACTCGATGAGATTGAGACTGTCATCGATGACATCGACGGAAACAACGCTAACGGGAACAATTCAAGAATGAGATAGCGTGGGTTACATGCTGTGATGGGAAGGGAAGAAGGGGACTCCTAAAAAAGTTTACTTCTTCTTTTCTTATTAAGAGGAGGCTTACATGAAGGACGGATTTATAAGGGTATGCGCGGCGACGCCTGACATCAGGGTTGCGGACTGCACATACAACGAGGGCAATATTGCAAAGCTCATGGATGAGGCGTATGAAAAGCAGGTTTCGGTGCTTGTTTTCCCGGAGCTGTGCATCACGGGCTACACATGCGGGGATTTATTTTTGCAGGATGCGCTTCTCAATGCGGCGCAGGAGAGCTTAAAGCACATAGTCGAGCACAGCAGGGGAAAGAAGATGCTTGTGTTCGTGGGAATGCCGTATGTGCATCAGGGGAAGCTCTACAATGTGGCGGCAGCAGTGTGCGACGGAAGGCTTTTGGGGCTTGTCCCGAAGAAAAATATCCCGAACTACTCAGAGTTTTATGAGATGAGACACTTCACCCCGGGAATGGATGAGTGCGTGGAGACGGCACTCGGCGTGAGCATGGGAAGCAGGATGCTCTTTGCGTGCGAGAATGTGAAGAACCTTGTGGTTGGTGCCGAGATATGCGAGGATGTCTGGGTTGCGTGCCCGCCGAGTACATACCACGCGCAGGCGGGGGCGACGCTCATCGTCAACTGCTCGGCGAGTGATGAGACGACGGGAAAGGATATTTACAGGAGAGCGCTTATCGAAGGACAGTCCGCGAGACTTGTCTGCGGATATATCTATGCGAATGCGGGTGAGGGCGAGTCGACGCAGGACCTCGTGTTTGGCGGGCAGAATATTGTCTGTGAGAACGGAAACGTGCTCGCGGAGACGAAGAGATTTAAGAACGGAACAGCGACAGCGGAGATTGATTTACAGCGACTTGTAAATGAGCGCAGAAGAATGAATACCTATCAGGTTATTAACGACAGCACCTATAAGGTGGTATCGTTCCGACTTAAAGAGTACGAGCTTGAGCTTAGCAGATTCTATGCGAGGGCGCCTTTCGTCCCGTCCTCTAAGACGGACAGGGATGTGCGCTGCGAGGAGATTCTGTCGATTCAGGCGATGGGACTTAAAAAGAGGCTGGCACATACGGGCTGCAAGAACGCCGTGATAGGAATATCGGGAGGACTCGACTCGACGCTTGCGCTTCTCGTGACCGCGAGAGCCTTTGACAGTCTCGGAATCGACAGAGGGAACATAACGGCGGTGACGATGCCGTGCTTTGGAACGACGGACAGAACCTACAACAATGCCGTTGAGCTCACAAAGAGACTCGGAGCGACGCTCTACGAGGTCAATATAAAAGAGGCGGTGAGAATACATTTCAGGGATATAGGTCAGGATGAGAACGTGCACGATGTGACCTACGAGAACGGACAGGCGAGGGAGAGAACTCAGATACTCATGGACATCGCCAACAAGTCTGGCGGAATGGTAATCGGAACGGGAGATATGTCGGAGCTTGCGCTCGGCTGGGCGACCTACAACGGCGACCACATGTCGATGTACGGCGTGAACTGCTCCGTGCCTAAGACGCTTGTAAGACATCTTGTAAAGTACTATGCGGATACCTGTGGAGACACATCTTTAAGTGAGATATTGGAGGATGTCCTCGACACACCTGTAAGTCCCGAGCTACTGCCACCATCCGAGGGACAGATTTCCCAAAAGACGGAGGATTTGGTCGGACCTTATGAGCTTCACGATTTCTTCCTGTACTATATATTGAGATTCGGATATATGCCTCACAAGGTATACCGCCTCGCGTGCCATGCCTTTGAGGGCGAGTACGATAAGGATACGATATATCGCTGGCTCGACACATTTTACAGAAGATTTTTTGCACAGCAGTTCAAGCGCTCATGCCTGCCTGACGGACCGAAGGTCGGCTCGGTAGCCGTTTCTCCGAGGGGTGACCTTCGTATGCCGAGTGACGCTGTCAGGACATTGTGGCTTGAAGATTTGGCTTCAATAAAAAATAAATAGTTATTTTCGTGCCTTGTCAAGCGCGGTGTCAATCGCGTTTATGAGCACGAGAGAGGTGTATTTGGCATCGGCGGAGTAGGTTATTCCGTCGGTGCTTCCTTTTTCTTTGACCTGATTTTCAAGGTCCTTCACGGATGAGGTGAGCAGAGGGTACATCGTCTCGACGGTCTCTGCCGTGTTCACGAGGCGGATTGATTTCACATTGTCGGAATCGACCGTGACCTCAAGGTCCATCGTATTTCCCGAGAGCATGATTGACGCGGTGTACACGCCGGGTGTGAAGGTGCTCTGCGTGTCGTCGGAGTTCTTTTTTGCCGAGCCCACGAGACTAAGGCGAATCTCGTATGCCGTCTTCTGCTTGAAA
>UQZF01000231.1 GCA_900545455.1 uncultured Eubacteriales bacterium | reverse complement strand
GCTCAAACCTGTACGCGACGGAGAAGGCGGAGAGCCTCAAAAACTCCAAGGCATATCTTGAGGGGATATATTATGAGTGGCTTCTTGAGCAGCTTCCCGATGAGGAGTGTGAGGCGTTCGTAAGGACGCTCGACAAGCTCTATGTGCTCAGCAAGACGGAGAGCAGGGCTGGATTTCCGAATCTTAAGAAAAAAGTCGATGAAGGGGAAAATGTTTAGGTCCGTGATAAAGCCTGTCTCATTTTTATCATAAAAATTACGGCATCAAAATATAATAGTTCTGTGGAACGAAGGCTGTAATATAAAATGTATAAAGTGGGAGAGTATTTATGGGAATTATATGGACAGCCATACAGGGCTTCTGTATGGCGATGGCGGATGCCGTGCCCGGCGTGTCGGGAGGCACGATAGCGTTTGTCATGGGCTTTTACGACAGGTTTATCGAGTCGCTCGACAACATCATTTCGGGCAGCAGGGAGCAAAAAAAGAGTGCGCTCATATTTCTTTTGAAGCTTGGCGCAGGCTGGATAGTCGGATTTATCTGCACCGTGCTTGCACTCGGCAGAATCTTTGACAGCCATATATATGAGCTGTGCTCGCTCTTTTTGGGGCTCTCGCTCTTTGCCGTGCCGATTATAGTGCGCGATGAGTGGGAGACGATAAAAGGAAAGTATGTGCACATTCTGTTTGCACTTCTCGGCGTGGCGATTGTGGCAGTCATAACATATTTAAACCGGAGCCTTTCGAGGGGAAGCATGGATGTATCGGCACTGAGCCTTGTAAAAGGCATCTATGTGTTCATCGTCGCTGCCATTGCGATCTCGGCGATGGTGCTTCCGGGAATCTCGGGCTCGACGATTCTTCTCATATTCGGGCTGTATGTGCCGATAATGAGCGCAATCAGAGGCTTTCTGCATCTGGAATTTAAGTACTTTCCGATACTCGTCATATTCGGGCTCGGAATACTCACGGGAATATTCACGAGCGTGAAGCTTTTAAGGACAGGTCTTGAAAAGTTCCGCCCGCAGATGGTGTTTTTGATTCTCGGACTTGTCATAGGCTCGATGTACGCCATCGTGATAGGACCTTCGACGCTTGAAAATGCGCAGCCCGTAATGACATTTGCGACCTTCAAGGTTGTATATTTCATACTTGGAGGAGTCATTCTTCTCGGCTTGCAGCTATTAAAAAGGGCTATGGAAAAAAGATAATTCATAAAAAGACATTTACAGGCATCGTGTGGCTTGAGGACATTTGTCATCGGCTGCACGGTGCCTTTTGCATTTCGTGAGCTTACATTTTTTTGCGGAAAGTGCAGATAATATGTCCGTATGAAAAAATGCGGCAGAATGCAGCAGGCTGCGGAAAGAGAGGAAGCTATGGCGGACAATGAAAAGAATCGAAACGAGAAGGACAGGGAGGAGATAGAGGCGTTCGGGCAGCTCTCGCTCTCCGATAAGGACGACGAGAACATAAAGCTCATCACGATAATCGGCGAGATAGAGGGACATGAGGTGCTCTCTAACAACTGTAAGACGACAAAGTACGAGCACCTGATTCCGATATTTGCACAGATTGAGGACAGCAAAAGGATAAAAGGAGTGATTATAATAATAAACACAATAGGCGGGGATGTGTCGGCGGGGCTCGCACTTGCGGAGATGATCGCATCGATAAGCAAGCCGACGGTCTCGCTTGTCATCGGCGACAGCCACTCAATCGGCGTGCCGCTCGCGGTTGCTTCGGACTATTCGTTCATCGTGCCTACGGGGACAATGCTCATCCACCCCGTGAGGATGAGCGGAACCGTTATCGGTGCACCCCAGACCTACGATTATTTTAAAATGATTCAGGACAGGATCGTCAAATTCATCGAGGAGCACAGCAGGATTGAGAAGGGAAGCATCGAAAAAATGATGATGAACACGAGCATGCTGTCGAAGGATTTGGGAACCGTGCTTGTGGGCGAGCAGGCTGTCCACGCGGGGCTCATCGACGAGGTCGGCGGGGTTAAGGAGGCACTCGCGAAAATAAAAAAGCTTGCACACACTTTGATTTGACCTCATTGTAAAAAAATGCTATAATCTAATTAATTGTGTAAATATATGGAGGGGATAATTTGGAAGCACTTAAGATAATTATCAGCGGAATAATTGACGGCATCACGGGATTCCTTCCCGTGAGCAGCTCGGGACATCTTCTGATGCTCAAGAACGTGTTCGGATTCGGCGTGGGAAACAGTGTGCTTTTTGACCTGTTTTTAAAGCTCGCAACCATTGCAGTGATTGTGTTTGCTTTCCGAAAGGACATTATAAGGCTTGTGAGGTTTGAGAACGGAGCGTATAGAAAGCTTGCACTTTTGATACTGACAGCCACGGTATCGACGGGAATAGTGGGCGTTGCATGCAGAAGTTTTGCGGCTTATGCTGCAGGAACAGTGTTGTTTCCCGGAATATTTCTTGTTGCAACGGGAGTTATGCTGTTTTTGACGGACGGAATCAAGAACGGTGAGATGCAGATTGGGGATGTCGGCTTTTTTGAGGCGTTCGTCGTGGGAGCGGTTCAGGGACTTGCGGCACTTCCGGGGCTGTCGCGCTGCGGAATGGTGATTACGGTATGTCTGCTGTTCGGCTTCAACAAAAAGCTCACATGGAGATTTACGTTTCTCTCGGCTGTTCCCGCGCTTATCGGCTCGGTGGTGCTCGACATAGTCGACCTTATAAGATTCGGCGCGTCGGATGCGGGGAACACGGGCTGGTATATACTTGCAATGTTTTTTGCCATGGTTACGGGATATATCGGACTTATTCTTCTTAATAAGATATTAAGGAGGGGACGGTTCAGAATACTTTCTGTATATTGCCTGGCACTCGGAGGCTTCATGCTTGCATCAATGATTGTCATGTAAGCCGGGACGGGGATTGTTTTTTATGATATATATTTTTTAGAAGTGAGGTAATAACAATGGCTGCGAGCAGGCAAACATCACCTGAGAAAAAAAGGACGACACAGTCGCAGAGGACGACTGCCA
>UQZF01000230.1 GCA_900545455.1 uncultured Eubacteriales bacterium | reverse complement strand
CCCCAAGGTCGCCAACAATGTCGAGAAGCTTCACATCTCCACCAAGCGGAGCATAGACATTCAGATGCACTGTCTCCTCTATGCCCGTACATTTGTCGTGATACTCAGGATTATCTGAAGTGAATCTGTCGCTTCCGAACACACCGGTTCCCGAATTGAACCACACCTCGTCCTTGTTAAACGGATTAATCTTGATGTCACTCATCCAGTGGAGTATCGACACACCCCCGTTGTACTGTGGCTTCATGTATGAAGTGTCAAAACGGATCCCGCCTTTTTTCAGCCCCTCAAGGCTTACCTCCCAGGTATTTCCGTAATCGTGGGATATGTATACCGCCTCGACGCTCTTTAACTCGCGGCAAAGTGTCGAACAGGCGAGAAGTCCCGGCTCTGCAGCGCAGGAGCTTATGCCCCCGAAGCCGTAATCAAGATACCCTGCCGCTCCCATCGGCGTTATATCATCGTAGCCGGCAATCTTTCCGTCCTCAAAAAAATATCGCAGCACTCTTCCTCCGATGACATCGCCGGTGTCGCAGCTATAGCCCATGTCCACTATGTAGTTGAACCTGCCCGTGCTGTTCATCGTGACATAGAGATACTTTCCGTCGTAATCATATCTCGATGCGACAAGACCGTTCATCTTGCAGTCCGCAATCCCATAAGCCGCAGGTTCGGTAAGCTTCTCGAATGACGCACCCGCATCATACGACACATACATGCTGTGTCCCCTGTGCTTATCGTCAAGCTTGGTCGTAAGTCCCGCCGTGCCCGCAACTATCGTGTGTCCGTCCGCACTAACCCACACAAAGGTTGTGTAGTCCTCAGGAAGCGGAAGCTTCTCCCAGCTTTTTCCCGCGTCGCGGCTTCTTAAAAGTCCTCCCGTCTGGCTTGCAAAATAGAGTGTGTCCGAATCACTCTCATCGACCACGAGTCTCATTCCCGTGCCGCGCCCACTCAGATTGCCATGAATCATCGTCGGAATCGACGTATATCTGAAGCTCTCGCCGAAATCGTCGGATATGCAGAGCTTTCCATACGGCTCGCCGTTAACTCCGCACGCAATGTAGAGCCTCTCAGGTCTCGTATCGTCAAGCGCAACCGCAATCGGAAAAGACTCCGCGATGTCGAGCATCGTCACATGGTCAATAAGGCTCTTCCACCTTCTCTCATCATAGAGATACCTGTACACACCTCCGATGTCGGTTCTCGCATAGAGTATCTTTGGAGCTCTTCGGTGAAAGGCAAAGCCAGTCACATATCCTCCGCCCGGTATCGGTGCATTACTGTACTTATACGGTATCTGCGCCCTGATTTTGTCCGTTAAACAAAACATCACAATCCTCCCATACATATTTATCGACGCATCAGCCGACATTATGTCGACTTGTATGTCGTTTTCACGTTAAATACATTATGGTTAGATTGTGACATTATTTTGTATACTTTTCTACCCTATTTTTTTTACCTGTTTACTGTTGCTTTATGACCTTGAGTGTCAAATCGGTTCCCGAGTGGGTTATCGTGACAACGATGTCATCCCTCGTGTAGTAGCTTGTGAGCCCGTCAGGTGTAGAGCTTGCAAACAGATAGCCGCTGCTCTCAAGGTAATCGCAATAGCTTGTGAACGCATCATCCGAGATTCCCGCAAATGTCATCACGCCACCGTTGTCTACAGCCTCGTAGCCCGTGAAGCTTCCCTCGGTCATGTAAGGAACATTCGAGAATACAAGGTCCTTATTGTCAAAATAGCTGTATCTTGAATCCGTGTTCTCGGAAGGCTTGGTCGGTGCCTCCGTCTCCTCCTCGGCGAGTGTGAGAATATCCCAATAGTTCTCGCCGGCCTCTATGTACATTGTTCCGTCCTTATAAATCAATGTAACACACATCTTACCTGTGGATGCCGCAAGATAAGCTCTCGTCCCATCCTGACTGTTGAGCGTATACTTGCCCGCATTGAGTATACTCTGCAGATAAGTCGTATAGTTTTTTTCCGTCACACCGCTGAAACGAAGTCCCTCAACATAGCTCTTGTCAAAATGCTCCTCAAACACTCCGGCATCAAAAAGCGGAAGTGTGTTAAATACACTGTCCTTGCCACCGAAATACACTGCCACGCCCGTAAGTGTCTCCTCGGTGGTTGTCTCCTTCTCAGTGGACTTTGTTGTGGTCTCCTTGGTCGACTCTTTAGTCGCCTTCTCAGTTTCAGTTGTCTTTTTAGTCGCATCCTCCGTAGGCTTAGCCTTTGTTGTCTGTGTCTCTGACTCACTGTACTCAAACGATCTTGTAATCTCCGTGATGTCATCCTTTTTCTTACACGCTGAGAGTGCCGCGGTTGCAAATATAACCGACGACAATATTACTGCAAATCTTCCCAATCTTCTTTTCATATTCTTATTCCCCTTTTTGTTTCATTTTCAAAGTATACTAAATTGAATACAGGCAGTCTGCCATATATTCATGAGTTATTATACCTTATAAACCACAAAAAGTCCATCACTCATATTTTACACGCCCAAACAGCACTTTTCCGACAAAAACCACTGCGATGTTACTTGACGCCATCGCGTACCACACGCCCGCTCTCCCAAGCTCCGTCCATCTGTTAAGGCACAAAAGCAGTGGTATTCTGAACACCCACACCCACGCAAATATCATATACAATGATAATTTTGTGTTTCCCGAGCCGTTAAATACACCCATATAATTCTGATAAAGCGCAAGTCCCGGAAGTGTCAGAAGCACAACAAGCATGTACTCCATTGAAGCCTGCACGGTGGCAGCATCCTTTGACATAAAGCAGACAAGCAGCCTTCTCACAGGAAAAAGCAGGAAAAGTCCCAAAAAAGTCAGCACGAGCGACATATTCCTGCTTGCCCTGTACGCCTCCTTCGCCCTCATGACATTCTTTGCCCCGGTGTTCTGCCCAACAAATGCAGACATTGAAGTTCCGAGTGCCATCACAACCGCAAGCAGTATATTGGAAATCTTGTTCCCGATTGAGAACGCCGCCGACGCCTCCTGCCCGGCCTGCAGAATTATCGCCTGCAAAATTATAAAGCCGAAAGAGCCGACCCCCTGGCTTCCAACGGACGGTGC
>UQZF01000229.1 GCA_900545455.1 uncultured Eubacteriales bacterium | reverse complement strand
GAACAATGATATTATCAGGCTCTCAAGCATCAACATAGGTGCCGATATGCCGAAGACGGCAGCGGCATACATGAACGCGGTAAATGATGAATATCCTGAGAATGAGTTTGAAATGGCACTTGATATGATTGAGAAGGTGAAGAGTACGGCGCAGAAAGACGATGTGCCGGACAACACCTATCTCTACGGCGGCTTGAATTTTACGGTCTATACTGTCAAAAAGGATGGCACGATGAGCACGTTTTACGCATATCCGTCAATGTATTATTCCGACGGTTACGGATTTGTCCCGTCCGATGAGTGTGTTGAGAATATCCAAAAGCTCAATGCGATGATTAAGGAGAGAAAGATAGGCTCCTACGATATTGTGCCGGGTATGATGCTTTTGTATGTCGATTACTATGAGAACAGGCAGATTGATACTCTGTGGGAGGAGAAGTACGGAGCGGAGACGGCTTCGACTACGGGAGCGGTCTTGATGGATGTTGCCGAATACGGCTGGTACGTCATCGATGAGAATATGTATGAACTCATAAAGCTTATATCAATCGATAATTCGGTTGAACTTGAAAATTAAAAAATTCTTTCATATATTGTAAATATATGTTAATATAAGGTTATCTATGGAGTAATGTTCGTAGATAACCTTTTTTAGTACTGGAATGTGTGCATACGCATACTTGGTTCAAAGGAGAAGATGCTATGATAGATAAAAGAAAGGATTTCCATTTCGACGACACGCCGAGAATATGTCCTAAGTGCGGAGGAAGATATATATTTCAGGGCGCGGGAAGATATGTATGCGAGAAATGCGGCAATGAGACATATGATGATTTCGGCAAGATTAAGGCATATATTGATGAACATGGTCCGAGCCCCGGAATAGTAATTTCTGAGGCAACCGGTGTTTCAATAACGAAGATTAATAACTATTTAAGACAGGGAAGAATAGAGATTCCGGATGGCTCCGGTGAATATATTCCGTGTGAAAAATGCGGTCAGCCGATAAGATACGGAAGATTTTGCCCGGCATGTGCAGCACAGCTTGCAAAGAGTATTTCCATTGTTCTTACAAGCGGCGAGGTCGGCGAGAAGCCTAAGCACATCATGCAGGGTAAGATGCATACGGAATCTTTTTTGAAAAGGGGTGACAGATAATGAAAAAGTTTGGAATTAAGATTAAAGGCATTGTCAAGAACGGTGATAAGTTTCTGATACTTCAGAAGTGGTATGATGACAGGATAACCGAGCCTTACCAGTGGGAGTTTGTGGATGGAGACTTGGAGTACGGAATTTCACCGGATGCTTATGTAAGACAGATGATAAGCGATGCAACGGGACTTGATGCGGTGATTGACAGTATACCATACACATGGTCGTATGAGCTGGGGGATATGCAGATTATAGGCATTGCGTATCTTTGCCATGTCGATTCGGACATGGTAATCCTCTCTGAGGCAGTGAGTGATTCTAAGTGGGTAAAGGCGGAAGAACTGCCGGAATACATTGAAAACAGAGGAGTTTTGGCAGACCTTGCCAAGACCGGAATTATATAGGAGGAATTATGATTAACAAGCTTATTTCTAACATCAAAAAGACTAATGCGCCTATCGTTGTGGGACTTGATCCGATGCTTAACTACATCCCGGAGCATCTGCAGAAGAAAGCGTTTGCAGAATATGGCGAGACATTAGAAGGTGCTGCGGAGGCAATCTGGCAGTTTAACAAGGAAATAATTGATAAGACTTATGACATAATCCCGGCGGTTAAGCCGCAGATAGCGATGTATGAGCAGTTCGGAATACCGGGACTTGCTGCATTTGACCGCACGGTAAAGTATGCCAAGGAGAAGAACCTTGTCGTTATCGGTGATGTTAAGCGAGGAGACATCGGCTCAACATCGGCAGCCTATGCAACGGCGCACCTTGGCAGGGTAAGTGTCGGAAGTAAGACATTTTCGGCTTTTGATGAGGATTTTGCAACGGTTAATCCATATCTTGGCTCGGACGGAATCAAGCCTTTCATAGATGTCTGCCGCGAGGAGAAGAAGGGTATATTCATTCTTGTCAAGACCTCCAACCCTTCAAGCGGAGAGTTTCAGGACAGAATCATAGACGGAAGACCGCTCTATGAGTGGGTAGGTGAGAAGGTAAATGAGTGGGGAGCCGACTGCATGGGCGACGGCTACAGCTATGTCGGTGCGGTTGTCGGTGCGACATACCCTGAGATGGGAAGAACACTCAGAAAGATTATGCCAAAGAGCTTTATTCTTGTGCCGGGTTACGGAGCACAGGGCGGCAAGGGGGCAGACCTTGTGGATTTCTTTAACGAGGACGGACTCGGCGCAATCGTAAACAGCTCAAGAGGAATCATAGCGGCTTATAAGAATGCAAAGTATGAGAATTTCGGAGCTGAGAACTTCGGCGATGCATCGAGGGCTGCAGTTGTTGATATGGTAAATGATATTAATGGTGCACTTGCACACAGATAAGGTGGAAAACTATATGTCAAAATATACTGAACAGGCAAAGGTTGTCAGCCAGCAGAGACTTCAGGATGGAATATACAGTCTGGTACTTGCAACGGATAAGATAGCAGAGGAAGCACGATGCGGACAGTTTATCTCGCTATATACACATGACGGAGCGAAGCTCCTTCCAAGACCAATAAGTATCTGTGAGGTCGATGAAAACAGAATAAGACTTGTGTACCGCGTGGTAGGATTCGGAACGGAGGAGTTTTCAAGATTCACTCAGGGAGATACCATCAAGATAATAGGACCGCTGGGAAACGGTTTTACGGTAAGGGATAAGAAGCCTGTTTTAGTTGCGGGCGGAATAGGAATACCGCCTATGCTCGAGCTTGCAAAGACAATCAAAAGAGAGCATCCCGATATGAAGGTTACCGCTGTTTTGGGCTACAGGGACAGTAGCACCTTCCTTCTCGATGACATGAAAAAGTATGCCGACGTCGTGATCGCAACTGATGACGGAAGCCTCGGAGTTCATGGCAATGTAATTGATGCGATAAAGCAGAATAATATAGAAACACAGGTATTTTACGCGTGTGGTCCGATGCCGATGTTACGAGGTCTTAAAGTTTATGCTGAGGAGAGAGG
>UQZF01000228.1 GCA_900545455.1 uncultured Eubacteriales bacterium | reverse complement strand
TGCGTTAACTCCGCCGAACTCCTTGAATAATACGGCCTTACCCTCCATGACAGGCATTGCCGCATAAGGTCCGATGTTGCCGAGACCGAGAACGGCACTTCCGTCGGATACGATTGCGACCGTATTGGATTTGATTGTGTACTTGTAGGCAGCTTCCTTATCCTCGGCGATAACCTTACACGGTTCGGCGACACCTGGTGTGTATGCGAGCGCTAAATCCTCGCGTGTTGCAATTTTGCACTTAGGGGCAGTTTCAAGCTTGCCCTTCCACTCTTCATGAAGCTGTAATGCTTTTTCGTTGTTTGTCATAAAAAACCTCATTCCCGGACAATTCCGCACTATATTCTTTTAATGATTATAATAACATACATTCCGGATTTTTTAAACAACAAATAAATAAAAATATAACAAAAATACTTTACATTGTGAAAATGGTAGTATAATATATAAGTATCTTTCAGATTTTGAATTTAGATATAGTACAGATTTCTACTACGTCGATACATCCCCCAGAGCGCTAATTGGACAACACGGTAATAAAAGGAGAGCAATAAATGAGAAAAAAATTGGAGACTTTGCCATTGGCAGTTTTAAAGGACATTGCAAAGGATAAGCAGGTTAAGCATTACAGCACCATGAAAAAAGCGGAACTCATAGACATTCTTGCAGAGCTTTCGGAAGCAGAGAACAATGAGGAAAAAAAGGAAGCTTCCGACAGTGAAAGTACCGATACGAAAGGCACAAAGCAAAAGAGTGAGATTCAGCCAAAGAGCGAGGCACACCAGGAGACAAAACCTGTGAAAGTACAGCAGCCGGTGAAGAACGATGATCCGTACAGACAGGATTATGATCCTGATATGGTGGATAAGAGCGGTGATGCACATGGTATCCTTGAAGTAATGCAGGACGGTTACGGATTCATAAGATGTGAGAACTTCCTGCCGGGTGACAATGACGTGTATGTTGCACCTGTTCAGATTAAGAGATTCGGTCTTAAGACGGGAGACATCATACATGGCTGCAAGAGAATCAAGAATCAGGGTGAGAAGTTCAGCGCACTTCTTTACATAAAGACGGTCAATGGATTCTCGGTTGCAGAGATTGCAAGAAGAAGACCGTTTGAGAAACTCACACCTATATTCCCGAACGAGAGAATTCACCTTGAGCTTCCGGACAGCAGCGTTGCGATGAGAATCGTTGACCTCATAAGTCCGATAGGAAAGGGACAGAGAGGAATGATTGTCGCCCAGCCTAAGGCAGGTAAGACAACACTTTTAAAGCAGATTGCCAATTCAATCCTCAAGAACCATAAGGATATGCACCTCATGATCCTTCTTATCGATGAGCGTCCTGAGGAAGTTACCGATATCAAGGAGTCTCTTGAGGGAGATAATGTTGAAGTCATCTACTCGACATTCGATGAACTTCCGGAGAGACATAAGAGAGTGTCTGAGATGACGATTGAGAGAGCGAAGAGACTTGTTGAACAGAAACAGGACGTCGTGATTTTACTTGACAGTATAACAAGACTTGCAAGAGCCTATAACATAGTATGTACACCTAGCGGAAGAACACTGTCGGGTGGACTTGATCCGGCGGCCCTTCATATGCCGAAAAGATTCTTCGGTGCCGCAAGAAACATAAGGGAGGGAGGAAGCCTTACGATTCTTGCAACGGCACTCATAGATACGGGAAGCAAGATGGATGATGTTGTATACGAGGAATTCAAGGGAACAGGCAATATGGAACTTGTCCTTGACAGAAAGCTTTCGGAGAAGAGAATCTTCCCTGCAATCGATATTGTGAAATCGGGAACAAGAAGAGAAGATCTTCTTCTTACGGAGGAGGAGCTTGATGCGATGAACTATGTGCGCAAGGCACTCAACGGTTCACGCGCCGAGGATGCTACGGAATCAATTATAGATCTCTTTGCCAGAACCAAGAATAATCGCGAATTTGTATCGCAGGTCAAAAAGATAAGATTATTCTAAAAAAATTCTTGCATATTTTATTTAAGTATGATATGCTGAATAAGCTGTTTTATTGGAAAGAAATCGGTTAAGCCGACTTTCGATACAAGAATTTAACAAAGAGGTGAAAGAAATGAGAGAAGGAATCCATCCAAATTACTACCAGACCAAGGTTGTATGTAACTGCGGTAATGAATTTGTAACTGGGTCAACGAAGGAGTCAATCCACGTTGAAATCTGTTCCAAGTGCCATTCATTCTATACAGGCCAGCAGAAGGCAGCTGCAGCCCGCGGACGTATTGATAAGTTCAATAAGAAGTACGGTGTGCAGAACAACTAGTAGTTCAGGAAGACAGGGTTGTGGATTGGTAGAGTACCGGTTCACACCCTTTTTTGTATAATAGGAAACTTTGTTCGGAGAAAGGCAGAATATGAAGTCATCAGGTATAGGCGGTCAGGCGGTAATTGAAGGCGTTATGATGCGCAATAAGGACAGATATGCGGTTGCGGTGCGCAAGCCTGACGATAATATTGAAGTTGTAGTAAAGAATTGTAACAATTTATCGGATAGATATAAGGTGCTGAAGCTCCCTATTATAAGAGGAATAGTAAATTTTGTGGATTCACTTGTGGTTGGCATGTCCACACTCAACTATTCGGCGAGTCTCTATGAGGATGACGAGGAGAGTGAAAAAAAGCCTGCGAAGGAAAAGACAAAAGAGCAGGAGGCGAGAGAGGAGAAAGTTATGATGACTTTCACCGTGATACTCTCAATCGTGATGGCGGTACTTATATTTATGATTGCGCCATATTATGTGTCAAGATTGTTTGCTCTTTTTGTGAAGAACGACACGGCGATTATACTTATTGAGGGATTTGTCAGACTTGCTTTTTTCATTATATATGTGAAGCTTATTTCGCTCATGAAGGACATAAAACGAGTGTATATGTATCATGGAGCCGAGCACAAGTGCATTAACTGTGTGGAACACGGCATGGAGCTGACGGTAGAGAATGTGCTTAAGAGCTCAAAGGAACATAAGCGATGCGGAACGAGCTTTCTGCTTATTGTTATGTGTATAAGCATAATCTTTTTCATGTTTATAAGAGTTGATTCACCGATACTCAGACTGGTACTCAGAATCATTCTGGTTCCGGTTATTGCAGGAGTGTCCTACGAGGTGTTAAGGCTTGCCGGAAATTCGGATTCTAAGTTCATGAACATAGTGAGCAAGCCGGGG
>UQZF01000227.1 GCA_900545455.1 uncultured Eubacteriales bacterium | reverse complement strand
ATGATATTCGCAATCCGCTTCGCTGCTTGCTTTTCTATTTTATCACAAGTTCAACAGGGCAATGATCTGAGCCCATCACCGAATGGTGAATGTCCGCACTTAAAAGCCTGCCCTTCAGCTCATCCGACACAAGAAAATAATCGATGCGCCACCCCGCATTGTTCTCCCTCGCATGGAACATATATGACCACCACGAATATCTGTCGGTGACATCCGGGTAAAAATATCTGAACGTGTCTATGAAACCGCTGTCGAGAAGCTCCGTCATCTTGCCTCTCTCCTCGTCGGTGAAACCCGCATTCTTATGGTTGCTCTTAGGATTTTTGAGGTCAATCTCCTTGTGCGCCACATTCATATCGCCGCACACGATAACGGGCTTATTTTCTCTTAGCTTATTGAGATATGCCCTGAAATCGTCCTCCCACTTCATTCTGTAGTCGAGCCTCTCAAGCCCTCTCTGCGAGTTCGGCGTGTAGACTGTCACAAGATAGTAGTCCTCAAACTCAAGCGCAATTATTCTACCCTCGTTGTCGTGCTCCTCAATTCCCATATCGTAGGAGACGCTTATCGGCTCCTCCTTTGAGAAAATCGCCGTTCCCGAATAGCCCTTCTTCTTGGCGTAATTCCAGTACGCGTGGTAGCCCGGCTTGTCCCATTTAAGCTGTCCCTCGGAGAGCTTAATCTCCTGAAGGCACACGGCATCCGCGTCCACTTTATCGAAAAAGTCCATAAAGCCCTTGTCTATGCAGGCTCTCAGACCGTTGACATTCCATGAAATATATTTTTTTGACATAATGCTCCTTTTCTCTTTCCCTGCAAAAACAGCGCAATCCTACCAAAGCAAATAAAACCTGCATCATGGTTATAATGTAAAAACCGCCTCGCAGCAAAATAACTCTGATTACATTATATACCATAATACAGGTTCTTTAAAAGTAAATTATTTATTAATTTCTCGGCTCTATTTATCGAGCTCTCCGTTCAGGAACTCAATCGCATAGATGCTCATGAGATTTACCATGACAGCGAGTGCGTCCTCTCCGACATCAAAGTGCGAATTGTGGTGTGCCACGCCCGTCTCAGGTATCTTAGAATCCCTTGAGCCCACGAACGCATAGCAGCCCGGCACCTTTAAAATGTACTCGGCAAAATCATCACCGCCGAGTGAAGGTGTTCTGCTCTCAACGACGCTCTCCCTGCCGAATACCGATGTGAGCACCTTTCTGACCTCGAGTGTGGACTCCTCATCATTGATAAGTGGCGAAGTGAAATCCTTCCACTCTATCGAAACCGTGCCACCGTACATTGCGGCTATCGACGTTGCGACAAGCTCTATTCTCTCCTTGGTCGCCTTTCTGAGCTCAGGCGAGAACACACGGATTGTTCCCTCCATCGCAGCCTCCTCGGCTACAACATTGTATGCCGTTCCTGCATCAAGCTTTCCGATTCCGATTAAGATACTCTCAAGCGGGTTGGTTCTTCTCGTGATGAGTGCCTGTATCGCAACGACAATCTGGCTTGCGATGTAGAGTGCATCCACACCGAGATGCGGTGTCGAAACATGTGCCGATTTACCGTGAACAGATATTCTGAACCAGTCGACGCTCGCATTGTTAGGTCCGATTGATGCGACAACCTTTCCGACATCGTAGGCTGAGCTCACATGAATGCCGAAGGTTCTGTCCGCCCCGTCAAGATAGCCTCCGTCCACAAAAAGTCTTGCGCCGTAGCCTATCTCCTCGCCCTGCTGGAATGTAAGCCTTACTGTTCCTCCGAACTTGTCCTTGTTGGCAGAGAGTATTCTCGCCGCACCTACAAGTGCCGCCGCATGCGCATCATGACCGCAGGCATGCATTTTCCCCGGAATCGTGCTCTTATACGGACAGTCATGTGCCTCCTCGACATCGAGTGCGTCTATGTCCGCGCGTAGCACAATCGTCTTATCACCCGCAAGATTTCCTTTTATCTCGGCGTACACACCCGTATCACCGACGCGCTTATGCTCTATTCCAAGCTTATCAAGCTCCTCCTCGATGCGCGTTGCCGTGCCGAACTCCTCCTTGGCAGTCTCAGGATTCATGTGGAAATATCTTCTCAAATCCACAACATACTGATGGTCAGCCGCGACCTCATCATATATCTTTTTTTCAAGCTCATTCATGACTAATTCTCCTTAAATCCTGCAAGCTCCTTTAAAGCGTCGAGTGAATCAACCTTGTTTGAGTAAAGAGACAGCGGAGCTATGAGTGTATCGCCGATAACCTGGATGTTATAGCCGTTGGCAGCCACATCACTGTTTAAATATGCCTTATGCTGGAAGGAGTTGAGGTCAATATCACCGTTGTTGAGTGCCTCGTTAGGAAGGTTGTAAGCATCAAATGTTACAAGCTCAATGTAGATTCCCGCATTCTCATCGTCGAGCACCTTCTGAACCGCAAGCCAGTGGTCGTTGGATGAACCGCAGACGCCGACCTTAACTACCGTCTTTCCATCCTTTGATGACTTATAGTTCAAAATATCATTTACAAAATTGTCATCTACCGTGTAATTTGCATCATAGTCAAAAGCAGGGAAATATGCTTCCTTGTATGCCTCTAAGAGAAACTCTGCCACTGTCTGTGTCTGGAATGCATCAACGATTGTCTTGTAAACCTCGTTGTCGGCATCCTCTGTTCTTGCAACGATAATGTTGACATAAGGATTGTCCCCGTTCTCATCCTGTTTCTCAATGATTAGAGCGTCCTTAGAAGGAACAAGTCCGTAAGGAATTGCATAAGTACCGTTGATTGTGCTTGCACCGTAATCCCCGAGTGTGGATGTAAGCGTGTTGGCTGTTGTAGGAACAATCTCGATGTTGTAGATGTACTTTGTGACATCCTTGAGCTCAGGTGTATAGCCTGCTGCCGGATCAACCTCGATAAGTCCTGCCGTCTCAAGAAGCTTTATCGCTCTTGACTGATTGGTTCCATCATCGGGAACACCGATTTTAACAGGCTCCGATGACTTCTTTCCGCACGCGCTGAGCGCGAGTGTGGTCACTAAAAGTAATGCTGTTGCTGCTTTTTTGATAAAATTCTTTTTCATTTTCATTTCCTCCTTGTAATTAATTCTCTATTTGTTGTCTTCTTTGAGAAGAAATTACCTAATGTCTGAAGGACACACACGAATGCGAGAAGTAAAACAACGCACACGTTTACGATGTCCTGATGGTTGAGATTCTGTCCGTAGTTGATTGCAAAGCTTCCGATACCGCCCGCACCGACCGCACCAGCCATCGTCGTGAGACCTATAAGGC
>UQZF01000226.1 GCA_900545455.1 uncultured Eubacteriales bacterium | reverse complement strand
CTTGTACTGTCCCGAATAGCTTCTGAGGTCCGAAGGCACACCGTATGCCTCCATTCCAAGTGCCTCCGCGATGTAGAGAGCACGGTAAAGATGATACTGCTGGGATACTATAATTATCTTATCCGCACCGAATATCTCCCTCGCCCTGTAGAGGCTCTCATAGGTTGAAAATCCGGCATGATCCATGAAGATGTCATCCGAAGGTACGCCCTCACCAATGGCATATTCTTTCATTGTCCCGACCTCGTTATAATCCGTCCTGCCGTGGTCGCCGCTCATTATAATCTTAGCAGATGCCCCTGCCTTGTAGAGACTGACTCCTGTCATGATTCTGTCATACAGCATATTGCTTGGCGTTTTGTCGGGCTTAACCGATGCCCCCAATACCAAGATGCAATCTACATCCTCAAGCTTTGAAGCTTCATCAATATCAAGAATCTTTGCTTTGGTTTTGTGAATGACGTAACCGTTTATCGCAAATACATATACGGCTGCCACAAGGACAGCCGCACTGCATACACTAACAACTCTTTTAATAAAAATCTTAAATGACATTCTATATTTCTCCGATTTTTTCAGTTTTTGCATAATTTTCATCTACATATTTGCAAAAATCGGCTATTTTTATCGGTTTCGAATAATAGTAGCCCTGATAATATGTAGCATTTTCGGGACGGAGGAAATCAGCTATCCCCTTCGTCTCAACTCCTTCCACACAGGTCTTGATATTCATGAGTCCCGCAACCTTGAGAATATTGACGACAAGTACCTGATCCGTATGACTCTGCTCTATGTTTTTGATAAAAGACATGTCAAGTTTAAGTTCATCTATTGGAAGAACCCTCAAAAGATTAAGTGCGGACGCTCCTGTTCCAAAGTCATCAAGCGACATTTTTATTCCTTTCTCATGGAAGAAATCAATAGCGTCAATAAGCAGATTGTAATCTAAATGCCTGCATCTCTCAGTGAGCTCAAGCACGACGGAATTTCTGTCAAAACCTGACTCGGTAATAATGTCAAAAACGTCTTTCTTGAACTCACTTCGTTCAATCTGAGATGCCGTTATATTGATATTGAGAATCAAATCGGGATACTTATTGTGAAGCCCGCTCATCTCGCAGAGAGATGTCTTTAGAATCCAAAGTCCCAGTTTATAAAAAACCGAATCCGTCTCAAGCCACGGAATAAAAAGTCCCGGCGGTACATCGCCATACTCGTCATTATGCCACCTGACAAGAGCTTCGGCACCTGCAACCTTTCCGGTTTTGACATCAACGAGCGGCTGATATACCATGTAAAATCCCTTACACCCGTCAATTATATCTTTATGAATTACCGAAAGCATGCGGAAACGCCTTCCATACATATTGTCATTCTCATCAAAAAAAACGATATCGCCATGACGCTCTTCTTTTGATATTGCTATCGCATAAGCGAGGCTGCTCCTTATCTCAATTCCCGTTCCTACATAGTCAGGCTTAATAACAAAAGCCGCACCACATACCGATATTGGCATACTGTTGCCGTCAATCGTAAAATGGTACCTCAAGCGTTCCCTAAGCTTTTCATAACACTCTGTCACAGTGTCTCTGTCATACTCATCATTTAAAACGATGGCAAACTTAGACCCCGACAGCCTGAATGCTGTTCCTTTATCCTTGACAGCCTCTGAAATAATAGCCGCAAAGCGTTTAAGAACCTCGTTGCCCATCTTAAATCCATATAAAATATTGAGATGCGCGAACTGCTCAATACCGAGCTTGATCAGTGTAGCACTCTGATGTCGGTCAAGTATTGCCTGAAGATAATTGATAAATGTGGTGTCGCCATGAAGTTCCGTCACAGCATCAATTCCATCTTCAATTCCGTGATTGATTATTGTCCCCGCAAACAGATCAGGCTCACCATCTTTTCCCGGCAGCACAACGGACTGACATGTAACAAGAACATAATTCCCCTCTCTGTTTCTGATACGATACTCAAAATTCTGTGCAGTGACTTTACCGTCTAGTATATCCTGATATGACTTTCTGTAGTATTCAATATCATCGGGATATATCAGTTTTTCCCATTCTTCAGCCGCATTGGCAGTGTATTCGTTCTCAAGTCCGAAGTATTCAACCGCATTCTCAGACCACCTTGATACACCTGTATTCAAATTACGCATAAATGAATATGCTCTCGGGTTGGTCATAGATGATATCCCGAAGGTTCTGTCCTCTAAACCTGTCTTATCAAGCTCCATTCTGACACCTCTTATCCTGTGTGCAAGGATACTTACTTCTATTCTGTCATATCCTTTATTGCCTCTTCCACCGCATCATCGTTCTTATTCTTTTTTCCTCCGACGATTCCCGAAATCTTGTCTACCATATCCGGAACCATATCAAGAATCTTGGTAACAGTATCTTGATTCTTAACATTCACAAGCTTTGTCTGTCCGTTCTGTATTACAAGCACCGCACTTGGAGAAAGCTTAGCTCCGAGTCCTCCACCCGCATTATTTTTGGTATCTCCGGCAAACGCACCTGCACCCACTCCGAATGCAACATCAACAAGCGGAACAATGATTGTATCGTTCACGGTAACCGCGTCTCCGACAACAGTCTTTGCGCTGACAAAATTATCCATTCCCGAGAAAAGTGATTCAACTGTTGAATTAAATTTACTGTTATCTGCCATAATCGCCCTCCTGATATGCTGTATTATTTTCTTACAGCATTTATTAATTTCTTAACGTCTTTATTGAAATATACCCTCGCAGCTATGAATAACACTCTGCCGAGTATAATTCTTCCCTTCAAATCGGCATCCGCCTCAAATATCGTCTCATTCCATACGGGTGTAATATTGATTATCAATCCGGTAGATGCTCTTACAACCGCCACGGCTCCCAATATCTCACCAAGCATGGCAGGATCATCAAGTCCAAGCCTGATATTGATTACATGGCTTCCCGGAAGAACATGCCTGAACAGAAGCTTAATCTGTCCGAATATAAATTTCAGAACTTTTTTGTTCTCTTTGAGCAGATTCGTAACCGTCTTGATGTTATTTATTATATCACCTGTTTTTGTATTTGTATTCTTATTTTTTTCTTTTTTATTATTTTCAATATCCGGCTTTTTCTCAACCGGCTTTGCAGGCTCTCTTTTTGGTTCCTGCTTAGCTTCCTGCTTCGGCTCCGGCTTAACTTCACGTTTTACCGCCTCTTTAGTTTTTGTCCCGACCGCCTTTACCGCCTCTTTTGGCTCGGCTTTGCCAGATGCTGCTGTCACAACCTGCTTTTTTTCAGGCTTCTTCGCCTTCTTATCCTTCGCGGGAGCGGCTTTCTC
>UQZF01000225.1 GCA_900545455.1 uncultured Eubacteriales bacterium | reverse complement strand
GTTCATTACATAACGGCAGGAGCAATGATACCTCAGGGAAACCGTTTCCACGCTCCCATTTTGAGATTGTCTTATCACTGATTCCCAATTTTTCGGAAAGCTGCTTTTGCGTGTAACCTTTTCTCTTTCGCTCACACGCAATGAACTTTCCAATTAAAATCTGATCCATCAGTCTGCCTCCTTTCTGAGCAGATTATCCTTCAATTCCATCAAAAAACACACCCACACAGCGTAGAAAATGGTGAATTTATGCGGATTCTACGCTTCGTAGAGCCTGATGTCCTTTCAACGTGTTTTCCTGCTGAGACAAAATACCCGTCTTTTTTCTTGCTTTTCACCCGGCCAGGCATAATGTTCTATATAATCTACATTAAAGTATCTTTCAAATATATTCTTCCATTCATCATCCGTCCTGGAAACCATCCTTAAAACCCCATTTATATATAATTCATTTTCATTTTTTACCTCTATATTTTTCTCAGGACAATCTACCGGTTCAATATAATAATTCATTCCTATCACAATTATGGCATCATTGGTAGTAATTCTTGCCATATTCTTTATGATTGTTTCTGCATTTTCTTCCGGTACAACATCAATAACATTACAGCAAAATAATCCGTCAAAAACCGCTTCCGGCAACTTTTCTATCCAGTCGATTGAAACACACTGCGTAATGAATCCCCCGGATATTTTGAATACATCTCTGAAAAAATCTGCCAATTTAACAGCATTCTCTACAACATCAACACAAGTTACCTCCTCACATCCCGATTTTTTCAGTATAATTCCTGCCCATCCCTCACCACATCCATAGTCCAAAACTCTCTTTTTATCAGATAAGTTGCTTATAATAATATCAGCCAGCTTATCCGAAGATGCCAGATTCTTCCAATCTGTTTCCGGATTAATCTTTTCCGCATATTCTTCTTTTTCTTTATTGTTTATATCAAATGCACTGTTCCAAAATTTTAATGAATCATTATATTTTTTATCCATAGTCATGTTCTCCACAATAAAACCTTATCCACTTAAATATTGCTTAACAGCTCCACACAAAGCATTATACTATATCGAACAAATGTTTGCAACATCTTTTTAAAAATACAACATGCAATAATATAAAAAAGCCACCAAACACTCCAAGCACTTATACCCCATGCCCAGAGAATTCGGTGGTGCAATTATTTTTACCGACTATCCCGTCAGATAAATTATCTATGAAACCATGTTTTAAAAATATTTAAAACTAAACTATGTACAATGATTATATTTATACATATCGCGACTTTTGGGAGAAGTATAGATGTTCTTAGAACTCTGTTAAATACACAGCCAAGAAACGGCACGGATGCCGTTTTAGCTGTCATAGCACAAGGATGTGCGTTTGGCAGCGTTGGCGAAATGCATAAATAACTTTTGCAGAGTTCTTAGAACATCTTACTTCGTACAACGGAGCCGATATGTATAAACATAATCCATTATACATATCAAACTTTAATTTTGTTCATTCACATTCACAACCGCGATGCTCTTAGGCAGCACCTCGCTCACATTGTCCTCGGTGAGTATCACTCCGCCCTCGAAGCCAGCAAATGTTACCGCATACACCTCGCCGAACTTTGCGGAGGTTGTGAGGAAATATCTGTGTGCCGACTGGGTATTTTTTACGGCAACCTGCTTTACCATGGCTTCCCTCGCGTCGGGCGTCGTAAAACCGCTCGTCCTGTCGACACCGTTCATGCCGAAGAAGCCCTTGCTGAAATGATATTTCTGGAGATTTAAGACCGCCTCCGCTCCTACGATGGCATCGGTTGAGCTCTTAGGCTCACCGCCGATTAGGATTACGCTGAAGCCTTTGTCCGCAAGACGCTTTGCATGTGAGAGCGCATTTGTGACATAGGTTGCCTTTTCCTCCCTTATATACTCAATCATCCAGCCCGTCGTGGTTCCGGCATCGAGATATACACAGTCGTCCGGCTCGATGAGTGAGGCTGCATAGCGCGCGATTGCCTGCTTCTCCGCAGTCTGCAGCTCCTGCTTCTGAACCATTGAGAGCTCCTTGTTCACAATCTGTGCCTGATGAAGCGCTATCGCTCCTCCGAACACCTTGGTGAGCCTTCCCTCCTTGTCAAGCGCGATAATATCACGCCTGATTGTGGATTCCGAGGTACCAAGTATCTCCTTGAGCTCCGCAACCGTTATGCTCTCCCTCTCATAAACCAAACGTACAATCTCTTCCTGCCGTCTTTCAGTCAACATTTATTTTTCCTCCAACTGCTGAGACAAAAATACTATATTTCTTTTAAAACATAACTTTTTTTCAATGATGTCTCTCTGATAATTTTTCTTATCGGCAATATTCTTCCGGGTGATACCGACAGCTCATCGACGCCCATTCTTATAAACTCCTCGGTGAGTGTCGTGTCCGCGCCGAGCTCGCCGCAGATTCCTGCCCAGATTCCTGCATTGTGCGCATTCTCGACGGTCATGCGTATCATTTTTAACACTGCAGGGTGATGCGGGTTGTAGAAGTCATCGAGCTTAGGATTCTGCCTGTCGACAGCGAGCGTGTACTGCGTGAGGTCGTTTGTTCCGATACTGAAGAAATCAACCTCCTTCGCAAGCTCGTCGCTCACCATAACAGCCGCAGGCGTCTCAATCATAATTCCCTCGAGCACGTCCGCATAGGCGATGCCCTGCTCTTTGAGCTCTGCCTTCACCTCAGTCATGATTTTCTTTATTTTTCTCACCTCATCGACCGAGGTAATCATAGGATACATGACCGCAATATTTCCGTACACGCCCGCGCGGAGTATCGCGCGAAGCTGCGTCTTGAATATCTCGGGCTGTGAGAGGCAGATTCTTATCGCCCTGTAGCCGAGTGCCGGATTTTCCTCCGCGTCGAGGTTAAAATAATCAACCTTTTTGTCGGCGCCGATGTCGAGAGTTCTTATTATCACCCTCTTGCCAGCCATGGTCTCAGCCACGGATTTATAAATCTGGAACTGCTCATTCTCCGACGGAAAATCGTCACTTTCAAGGTAGATAAACTCACTTCTGAAAAGCCCGATTCCGCTCGCATCATTCTTTAAGACCATCGCAAGGTCGCCCGTACTGCCTATGTTAGCATACAACATAATGTGCTGTCCGTCCAGCGTAACATCCTCTTTTCCCTTGAGGGTGAGCAAAAGCTCCTTCTTCTCATCCTCATCCTTCTTGCGCTTTAGAAGCCTCTTGGATGTCTCCTCATCGGGCTCGATATATATTACTCCGTCGAAGCCGTCGACGATGGCTTCCTTTCCATCCAAATCTTCCGTGAGCGCAAAGCCCGTGTCGACAAGCGCGGGAATGCTCATTGTCCTCGCAAGAATCGCCGTGTGTGAGTTGACAGAGCCGTGCACGGTCACAAAGGAGAGAATCTTGTCCTTGTCCATCTGTACGGTCTCGGACGGTGCCAAGTCCTCGGCAAGCACTATCACGGGCTCGTCTGCGTCAAGCTTTCC
>UQZF01000224.1 GCA_900545455.1 uncultured Eubacteriales bacterium | reverse complement strand
ATGGGCGCGAGCTCATAGCCATTTTTCTATTAAAGGAGTTTTTTTACAACCCCTTTTTTGTGTAATATGGAAACTCTGTCCTTATGCGATAAGAACTTTTTTTCCTTTAAAGGCAAATCCATAGTGGCGTATGCGGTTAGCGGGTATTCCGCGGTCTGTAAGTTCGGTGTCATAGTTCATAGCCTCAATCTGTCTAAGTGCCGACTTGGCTGTATCGGCAAGGCTTTTCTCCTCATCGGAATCGTATACCTTAAACTCAAGCACTATTGCATCATGCCGACTGTCATTGGCATCTATAGGAATAAGCATGACATCGTATCTTCCGTAGCCGCTCTTGCGGTTGGACTTAATCTCGTATATATCTCTCAGGTCTGAAATCAATCCGAGCACAAACCCGTGGTAAAAGCGTTCAGGCTGGCTTCTTCCTGACGGATGTGTCCCTGTATCAAAGCTGCTGAATGTTGAAAGGGCTATATCATTCATGTAGACATTCATTTCACGCAGATTTCCGTTCAAAAGTGCTTCTACAAACTTGTTGTAGTGTGCATCGCCGACCGCAAACCACGATGAAAACATATTGGAAAACATACTGAGTGTTTCCAAATTGGTTATGGCTAGGTGATACCAAGGCTTTCTTAAAAGCCCCCTGTACTCAATGGAGTTCACTCTGAGATACCCGCTTGCCATAAGCAGGCTCCAAATAGCATTCTCGTCGGTATCAAGCTGACTGAAAATAATCTGCTCGTCAAAGCTCACGATTATCTCATTATTGTTTAAAAGCCCCTCCATCATTTTTTTTATATCCGGAGAAGCTGTGCGTATCAGCTTGTTTACAAGGGTATTGGCACTTGTGGATGCCCAGTACGGCTTCAGTTCCTTTTCGGCGAGAAAATTAATAATCGACCACGGATTGTATATATCCTTATGTGAGCCGAAGGTAAAACCGTCATACCACCATTTCACGTCAGCACGTCTCTCTGACAGGTTAAACAGTTCAAGGGCTTCAAACACCTCATTCTCGGTAAAACCAAAGTATGTGCTGTACTTCTCGGAGGTAGTTGTTATCACATTGAGATTGTTGAGGTCCGAAAAAATTGACTGCTTTGATACTCTGGTAATTCCCGTCATTATCGCCCGTTCAAGGTAAGGGTTGGTTTTAAACGTATTGTTAAATATATTGCGGATGAAAGATGTAAATTCGTTCCAATATCCGTTGACGTAAGCCCCCTGCATCGGGGTGTCGTATTCATCCAACAGAACGATTACCTTCTTGTGGTGGTGGCGCTCCAAATATCTGCACAGTGTGTTGAGTGCGGAAAAGCTGAGCGCATCATCCATGTGGATATTCATATCGTTAAAAATGTTCTTTTCATTTTCACTGAGCATGTCATCGTCCAACAAATATCTGTTCTGCTCATACAGCTCGGCTATCTGAGTTTTTATCTGTATTTTAGCGTCCTGTAAATTATCTGCCTTCACACCTGCAAAGCTCAGAAAAATAACGGGATATGTTCCCTGAAGCTCTCTGTATTTTTCATTGTTCCATATTTTCAATCCTTCAAACAAATCCCCACGTTCCGCGTATTTATTAGAAAAGAAGCAGTTAAGCATGCTCATATTAAGCGTTTTGCCGAAACGGCGCGGACGTGTTATGAGTGTGACATCATCCCCGGCTTCCCACCATTCCTCAATAAGCCCTGTCTTATCAATATAGAAGTAATTGTTCTCTCTGAGCGACGCGAAGTCCTGTTTGCCGATGACAACTTTCATTCCAAAACACAGCCCCTTTCAAATGTGCCATAGCAGGTTTATGGAATAAGTGTAACACAATGTATCATCTTTAGCAACTTAAAATTGAAATTTGTTCAGTGATTCTGATTGGTAAAAGTAATTTTGCAGAAAAAATTTAATCAACTAAATATAATTATCATTAATATATAAAAAGCTATAATTGTGAATGGCATGACTTTGGGAGAAGCTTAGATGTTCTTAAAACTCTATTCAATACACAGCCATAGCCGACACGGATGTCGGCTAAGATGCCACCGCCCATGGAAGGGCGATTGGCATCGATGGCGGATATTAATGTTAAATTTTATGAGAGTTTTTAGAACATCTTGCTTCGTACAATGGAATTGCTATTCACAATTATAGCTTATTTATATTGTATTATAAATTTATATATATTATCGAATCAACTCCTATGATAATTATTTAACAACTCCTTCTTAACATCATAAAGCTTATCCGACAAATCGACATGTATCTCCTGCGGATTCTCGAAACGTCTCGATTCATCCCAGAGAGTGTCAAGCTCCTTCTTGCAGTAGCTCTGAATGTCCATGACGGCAGGCGTCTCGTATACGCATTTGCCCTTTAAGAATACAGGAACCATAATCTCGCGGACGGTGTAGGTGCCACCCTTTAAGAGTGTCTTTTTCCATGTGTGGATAGGATCAAAAATCATGAGGTCCTTGTTAGCGTCAAAGGTCTCGTCGGCGAAGGCGATGAGGTCAGCCTTGATTTTGCCGTTCTCCTTGTCGTAGAGACGGAACACGGTCTTGTTGCCCGGGTTGGTAATCTTCTCGGAGTTCTCGGAGAGCTTAATCTTAGGGATGAACTCGCCCGTCTTTTCGTCCTGTACGGCTGCAAGCTTGTAGACACCGCCGAATGCAGGGCAGTCCTTTGCGGTGATGAGGTTGGTGCCGACACCCCACGATGTGATTGTCGCGCCCTGATTTTTGAGTGAGGAAATCAGGTACTCGTCAAGGTCGCTTGAAGCGGAGATAACGGCATCGGTAAAGCCTGCCTCATCAAGCATTTTGCGGGCTTTCTTTGAGAGATAAGCAAGGTCGCCCGAGTCGAGGCGGATTCCGTAGAATTTTGACTTGATTCCGGCAGCCTTCATTTCGTTAAATACGCGGATTGCGTTAGGCACACCCGAGCCGAGGGTATCGTAGGTGTCGACAAGGAGTATGCAGGCATCAGGGTATAGCTCTGCGTATTTCTTGAACGCGGTGTACTCGTCAGGGAAGCTCATAATCCAACTGTGCGCGTGGGTTCCCTTTACAGGGACGTTGAACATCTGGCCTGTGAGAACGCAGCTCGTTCCGATACAGCCGCCGATCATGGCAGCGCGCGCACCGTAAAGTCCCGCGTCAGGTCCCTGCGCACGGCGGAGTCCGAACTCCATGATGCCGTCGCCGCCTGCGGCGTACACGACGCGGGATGCCTTTGTGGCGATGAGGCTCTGGTGGTTAACGATGTTGAGAAGTGCGGTCTCGACAAGCTGAGCCTCCATGATAGGTGCGACAACCTTCACGAGCGGTTCGCGCGGGAATACGACCGTGCCCTCAGGGATTGCGTAAATGTCACCAGAAAAATGGAAGTTTAAAAGGTAATCGAGGAAATCCTCGTCGAATAATCCCGTGCTGCGAAGATAATCGACATCCTCCTGTGAAAAATGCAAATTTTTGATATATTCAATGGCCTGCTCAAGTCCGGCGGCTATTGAGTAACTGCTGTCAAACGGATTTTTGCGGAAAAATGCGTCAAAAACAACGGT
>UQZF01000223.1 GCA_900545455.1 uncultured Eubacteriales bacterium | reverse complement strand
CGAGCCTTATCGTGCTCACCGCAAGCGCAACGCTCGTCAAAAGGTAAAGTCCCTCAGGTATCATTCCGATTACGGCAGCCACCATCGCGGTTACCGCACTCGGAAAGCTCTCCATATTGACATACATTCCCTGCCACAGAAGCAGAAGTCCCATAGGAATTATACATATACCTACAATCTTTAAAAGATTGTTGAGTGCCCTTATCATTTCCGACTGCTCGCCGGAACCCATCGACTTAGCTTCAAGGGTCAGTTTTGAAATATATGAATCCCTTCCGACGTTTTCAAGTCTTGCACGGCATTCTCCGGACACGACAAAGCTTCCGCTCATGAGCGAATCACCATTCTTTTTTACAATGTCATCCGACTCACCTGTAAGAAGCGCTTCATTTACAAGTACGCTCCCCGACACAACAACCGCATCTGCACATATCTGGCTGCCTGCACCGAACACAACTATGTCGTCTGCAACCAGTTCCTCCGTCTTTATGGTACTTGTCATGCCGCCACGTACAACCTTCGCCGTAGGTGCATTTAACATGTTCATTTTATCGAGAACCTTTTTTGCCCTTATCTCCTGAAAGATACCGATAGCGGAATTGGCAAATATGACCGGAAGAAATGTAAGGTTTCTGAATGAGCCCACGATTATGAGCAGCACTCCGAGCGTCATAAAAATAAAGTTAAAATAAGTCAAAGTATTCGACAGTACAATCTCTCTCACGGACTTGGTACATGAGTCCATAGCCTCATTAAACCAGCCCGCCTCATAGTGTTCCCTGACCTGCTCCTGTGTAAGTCCCTCCTCCGGGGACGGCTCGTATCTTACAATATCGCTTCTCTTTACCAGTGCTTCCTGCTGCCTCTTTATCCTCTGCTCATCAAGTCTTTCCTGAAAACTCTTAAATAGCCTTTTTTTCCTGCTCAACTTTTTTAATCTCCTCTAACTTAGCCGCAATTCTTGACTTAACAAGTTCACATATCTCAGGCTTTTTCATATCCTGATATTCCTCGTAAGGTATAGGCGGAAGGTAATGCACCTGTGTTTTTACCTTCTCAAAAGTATTGCTGTTCATCGACTTATAAGAATCATATACGACAACAGGAACTATAGTTCCCCTGCTGCCCTGGCTGCACGCAAAACATCCGCTGAAAAATTCCTGCAGCTCGTTATGGTTGTCGCCGTAGCCGCCCTCCGGGAATATGAGGAAATTGCGCCCCGACTTCACCTTGGAAGTGACGTCCCTTATCGCCTTTACCTTAGCTCTCATGTCAGTAAGGTCAATCGCAACACCATCGACGAGCCCGCATACCTGGCGCGCCAAAAATCTGTCAGCCTGCTTCTTCTCCCACAATACTCCGCACGGTTCGTCAAGTGAAAGCAGAATACCAAGAGCATCATACTTTCCCTGATGATTGCCGTACAATATGTAGCCGTTCTCCTTCGGCAGATTATCCAATCCGTACACATCTGTGGTCGTTCTCGCCTGTTTCTTCATATGCTTGATAATCTTGCAGGCAAAATCATACTTCTGCCTGTCGGTATACTTCTCGGGATGCCTAAGCATATACTCGGCTTTCGGCACCGCATAAGCCACGTAAAAGAAACTGGACAACACCACCCATTTAAATCTTAAGTTCAACAATTTAATATCTCCTTATACAAAATGCCATATCTATAAGCATACCATAAAGCTTCATTTTGTGCAAATTCTTAATTTATACCTTTTTTATATATAAGTTTCATGCTGCAATGTTAAAAATAATTAAAGGGAACACCCGAAAGTGCTCCCTCATCTTTTTTGTCCGGCTCTGCCACGTTCACAGATTATGCAATATTTTCCACGATACGATACAGGCAGTATATTGTTGCAGCTCAAGCATCGTCTGAGATAGCTTTCCTTGTTCCTTGCAAGCTCCTCATTTATAAGCTTTTCAGTGTCGCTTTTTGCTTTTTCCAACCTTCTCTCATCAAGTGTCTTTCCTATCCTCCTTGAAAACTGGCTGTATAAATCAAGCTGTTTATAGTATATCTCCGCTTTCTCAAGCAGCGTTGCCGCCCATACTTTTTCAAGTTCAGGAAATTTAAGGCTCTTGTCGGCCGTATAAGTGAGACAGTAATATCGCCACAGTCTGGCGCATTCCTCATTGTTAACATCAATATCACACGATATGAGTTCAAACAAAGTCCTGTTATTATCAAAATCAACTATCTTATTTCTATACGGATACAGCATCCTGTATCTTTGAACATATTCCTTGATGTCTATCTTGCGCACCGACCTGGTATTTGGCTGTATTCTGTCCCACTCCTCAAGAATTATATCAAGAGGCCCGTTGATATCGAGAAGTTCCTTAGGAAACCCGATTCTCACATATTCAACCTGATTGCTCAGTCCGTACTGTTCCTTAAGCCATGTTATATTTCCCTTGTTGAGTGCCGTCACATAACCACAGTCATATATTCCACGTCTGCCGGCTCTTCCTGCAATCTGCCTGATTTCATATTCGGTAAGCTGCCGTCTTCGCATTCCGTCGAACTTCAATGTGTTCATAAACACAATTCTTCTGATTGGCAGATTGACACCCAGCCCGATTGCATCTGTAGCTACAACAACCTCAGTCTCTCCTGACAGGAACATATCAAACTGCCTTTTTCTGTTCTGCGGCGGAAGGCTTCCGTATATAGTACTTACCTTAATACCTTCCCTCTCAAGTCTTGCCGCGACATCGAGAACCTCTCTCTTTGAAAAAAGAATAAGTGCGTCGCCTCTTGTAATATCCGTATTAATATTGTACGGCTCCTCCTCAAATATAAGTTCCGTGCCCCTTTCATGACGCACAATCTCATATTTCTCATTGTTGTTATCAAGAATACTGCAGATTATCTTCTCAACCTCAGGTGCCATGCAAAGGTGAATCTCATCCGCCTGCAGATTAAGTATAAGGTTAAGCCATAGATGACCTCTGTACAAGTCATTTATCATCTGGACTTCATCTATGACGGCAACATCATAACTTTCATACGGATCAACCATCTCAACCGTCGCGGCAGTGCACCTGCTGTTCTCCGTGTAATACTGTTCCTGTCCGGTTATCATGTTGCACGCTACTCCCGCATCGGACATCTTGTCATACACCTCAAGCGCGAGCAGTCTCAACGGACCGGCATATACACCCTTGCGGGCACATTTATGTCTCTCGATAGCCGTAAAAGTCTTACCGCTGTTAGTCCCGCCAATATGTAATATGAATCTGCGTTCCCCGGGGTGCTTAAGCTCGTATATGTTGTTTACTTCAAGCTTTAGCAGTCTTGCAACATCTCTTCCGACATTCCTGCGCACAGTCAGCTCAAAACTCCTGTACATATCCGTCAACCCGCACTTTGCGAGATTGCGCCCACTCTTTAAAACCTGCTGCAGGAACTCGTCGCCCCACCTGCATTGATTTATATACGCTATATCAAGCTCCTCAATTTTAAGCAGATACCCGTACACCTCATCATCGTCAAACTTGTGATATCTCAGATTGTTTCTGTACAGTCTCAATGCTTCCAGCTTCTGCAGCTGCTTCAAAGCCTGTCTCTTACACATCTCCGAGCCCACGAGACTAAGGCGA
>UQZF01000222.1 GCA_900545455.1 uncultured Eubacteriales bacterium | reverse complement strand
AAAGCCATAAGTGCTATATCCTGTCCTTTTCTATACTCTATTGTTCCAGATACTAAAAATCTAATTTTGTCTCTACTTCCCTTTTTGCTTTCATTCGGGCTCCATTTGACTACAAAATTATGTAAAACATATATATTTTCTATTCCATATAGTCTATATATACTCTTTTTTGCATATTCACTTACACATACAATATTCTTTACTTGATATATTTTTTTTTCATTCAAATTGCAATCACGCATTAAATGTAAAATATTTGATGCTTCCATAATATATAGAAAAGTTTTTCTAAATTGCTGAGCATATACTGCAAAATCAATACAAAATATTGTATTAACGATAACAAATTTATATTTCTTTATTTCTCTGTCTAATCTTCCACTATTCATCTCTTCTATGGTTATTACTTGAACATCTATATCTATATCTTTAAACTCATGTTCAAATCCACCTAGGTTAAATGTCCATACACTAGGTCTATATCCAAGTTCTTGCATAACAGTGGCTAAATTGTATAATACTCTTGGTGAACCTGTATATGTCATTTCATAATTTACCAAAAGAACTCTTTTATTATTAGTAATCATTATCTCACCACATTCTTTGTTGATATCTGCATCTGATTTATATTGAAATAATTACTGAAAATATTTCTTTCAATATAATTTGTTCTATTCTATTGCGATGCTAGAACAATATAATAATTACTGTTGTTTTTGATACGCCTCACACACCACTTTCGGCTCCCCCACCATCTTCATCTCACCCTTTTCAATCCACACTGCCTTAGTGCAGTTATCAAGAATTGTCTGCATTCCGTGGCTCACCATAAGTACCGTGCTTCCGCCGTGTATCATCTCTTTAACTCTTTTAAGGCTCTTCTTTCGGAAGAACTCATCACCGACACTTAACACCTCGTCAAGTATCAGTATCTCGGCTGCATCTCCGACCGTCGCTATGGCAAATCCCAGACGGCTTACCATACCGCTTGAGAAGTTCTTTACCTTCTCATCCATGAAGCCGTCAAGCTCTGCAAACTCCACAATATCGTTATAGTGCTCATCTATGAAGCTTTTGGGGTAGCCGATGATTGCGCCGTTCAGGTACACATTCTCCTTGGCTGACAGCTCCATATCGAAGCCCGTTCCGAGTGTGAGAAGCTGTATCTTCTTTCTGTCCACGAGTACCTCACCACTTGTAGGCTTTAGTGCTCCCGAGACGATTCTCAGAAGTGTGCTTTTTCCCGAGCCGTTGGTTCCGATGATTCCTACGATTTCACCACGCATGACATCGAAGCTTATGTTGTCAAGCGCAAGGAACTCCCTGTATGATACCTGATGCTTCAACCGCTGTATCAGATATTCCTTGATGCCGGACGCGTTGCTCGTGGAGACCTTGAATTTCATGGTCACGTTCTTCACGCTTATCACCGGCAGCTCTGATTCAGTGACCGATGCGGTGTCTTCCGATACACTTTTTTTCTGTTCAACAACCGTCACTGAATTTTCAGGCGGACTCTCCGAAGTGTTTACCGATGGAACATCCGGTAGATTCTCTGAAGTACTCTCCATTGAACTCTCCTTCTCCTCCGGCTCTATATCAAGGTCTATCAATTCAACCCTGAAATCTTCATTTTTCTTTTTTTTGTGTTTCTTGCCCATTGTTTATACCCTCTGCATCACATCATTCTCTTTTTTCTTAAATATCAGCAATCCGAATCCCATGGAAACTACTGCTGCCACAAGGAGCTTAAGCCATGCCGTATAATGCGGAACATGATTATACACAACTGCCTCTCTTGCAATATATATCATGAGATACACCGGGTTGAACCCTATCACGCTCTTAACCACAGGCGGCAGAGATGACACCGGATAGAATATCGCTGACATATACAGCAATAATGTCAAAGCAACACTGTAAAGATATTTAATGTCTGCGAAAAATACATACAGTATTGATAACAGGTAGCCTATTCCCGTTGCGAACAGCAACGCAAGAATCACATCCGGAATGAAAAGTAACATTGTCCACGACGGTCTGATCCTGAACACCAGAAGCATGAACAGGTACGCTATACATGTGTAGCCGAAATTGACAAGCGATGTGTACACTCTCGAGAGCACGAAGGTCTGCTTCGGAAGCTTTGCCTTCACAAGAAGCATTTTATTATCAACCAGTGCAGTCATCGCCGAGTTGGTTGCCACACTGAACAATGTCCAAAATATATTTCCCGTGAGAAAATACAGTGCATAATTATCAATCGAACGCTTGAACATATACGAAAAAATCACGGACATAACCGCCATTGTGAGAAGCGGATTTAACACGCTCCAGAGAATTCCCAGATAGCTTCTCGCGTATTTTCTCTTTATCTCCCTCGCAGTGAGCTCTCTGACAACAAAGAAATATTGCTTCTTGTCATCAATTTTCCCGTTGAATAAGTCGAGTTTCTCTCTTGGCTTTAAACTGAATTTTCTTCTCTTTAGGAAAATCACGGTAAGTACTGCCACCGTAACAATAATAAACGCTATAACAATAGGCAGAATAATTGTCGTGGTAATCTTAATTCCGCTGTTATCCTGCGGCTGTATTGTCGGTGACCATGCGCATAATCTGCCATCCGTCGAATACCTGTAATAATTTCCATCGCCCGCCTTGTTGATGCCGTAAAAGATTGTGGCATCGTTCTTTTCAGCGTCAGACATTTCATCAGGAATATTAAGACATGCCTCCTGCGACATAATGTAATAGGTCTCACCGTCAAGATATGTCTCATTCACAACGTAATAATTTCCCGTATCCGCACGATAAGCGTAGAGGAATACGTTTCCACTCTCATCCATTGTGAGTATCACTCTTATATTTCTTGCATTGTCTGTCAAAAATGTGAACGTGCCGTCATTGTACGAGTCTGTCACAATTTTATAGTCCCAGAGCTCTGTCGGAATTTCATAATCAGCTATATCAATGATTCTTAAGAGTCTGTCTCCATCCTGAAGTGCACCGGCGAACTGTACAACATTATTATTGAACACTGTTCCTGCGGAATCCTTTCCGGCTATGTCAACATACAAGACAGGAAGTTCTTCTATCGTGTAGGCTTCCCCGTCTGTTCCCGCTGCAAATATGTACGCACTGCTCACCGCAATACCCGCCTGTCCGCCGCTTACAGGCGTAAACAGTAGCTTGTATGTAACCTCTTTTCCAAACCCTGTTCCCTCAAGTGTTATTATTCCGTCAAGCTCGCTCTCTGCACCCGAGACATACTCGAGCCTGTCGGTATCATATTTTAACTCGACACCATAGGTTCCAATATTGCTGTCCGCCTTTATGCTCACATTGACTTGAACGTATCCGTCCCCGTTATCCGTCTGTGCTTCCTCGAGAATGATTTCTGTCTGTGAGGCGTATGCTTCCCCGTTTCCAAACAACATTAAAACCAACAGCATCATGCCTATGAACCCGAATATCTGATATATTTTTAATCGTATTTCATTTTTCAGTAACATCTTCTTTTCCTATGCTTTCATCTGTTTTCGCATATATATAAGTCCTTTACATAAGCGTATATGCCTGAATTCCGCTTTTCTTTTTGCCATATTGTCCCCATAGGCTTTTACCGCACTGCCCTCAAGC
>UQZF01000221.1 GCA_900545455.1 uncultured Eubacteriales bacterium | reverse complement strand
TGACAGGCGTGCTGCTGACGGGCAACAATGTCAATTTGGCAGACGGCACGGCAGATGGTGTTGCAGATGGCACGTCGGGCAGAGAGCCTTCGGATAAGATAAATGAAAATGTAAGAGGTGTGGAATCTGCGGTGGACAATGCGGTAGACAATATGACAGACAGTCGGACGGATGATTTGTCGGGGGCAGATGCAGCAGCTCATAAAGCCGTCAATGTGCTTGATACAGCCTCGATTGTGTGGCTTGCGGGTATAGGCGTGCTTTTCGTATATGCTTTGACTGCATATATCAGAATCAGGAGAAAAACATTGCCGTCGGTGAATATCGGCAAAAATATCTATCTGTGTGATGATATAGACACACCGTTCATACTCGGAGTATTCCGAACAAAAATATTTATTCCGTCGAAGCTTTCTGAGGGGGAGAGAGAGTATGTGCTTGCACATGAGAATGCACATTTGGAGAGACGGGACAATCTCTGGAAGCCGTTAGGGTACGCCATTTTGGCGGTGCACTGGTTCAATCCGCTTGTGTGGGTTTCATATATACTTTTGTGCAGGGATATAGAGATAGCTTGTGATGAGAGGGTAATTTCAGATAAAGACACAGAGTATAAGAAACAGTATGCGACAACACTCCTAAACTGCAGTGCGGACAGAAATTATGTGACTGCGTGCCCGCTTGCGTTCGGGGAGGTCGGCGTAAAGCAGAGAATCAAGGCGGTGTTAAACTACAAAAAGCCTTCATTCTGGGTGGTGATTGCGGCTGTTGTTGTGTGTGTTGCGGCGGCAGTCGGATTTATGACAAATCCGTCGTCGAAGAAGGATTCAGGAGAAAATGTGGCTGAGAGCACATCGGAAAATGAGACATCGGGAGAAATCGAATCAGTGACAGAGGCTCAGACAGAGACGCAGACTGAGGTTGAGCAGGAGACAGGCAGCGAGGAGGAGAGCAGCACGCAGGACATTATCCCCGCAAGGGCGGTCAACTACTACGGATGGCATGTATGGGTACACGAAAGGGAGAATTATAAGTACTATTACGACACGGCACAGCTCACGTTTAACGATGGGGAGAACAGGCTGTATCTGACGGCGTTTGATTTACAGTACAATATGTATTCCTACGATGAGCTCAAGGAAAATGAGAACCTGTCCGCATGGACAATAGTGCAGTATGATGGAACGCTTGAGGAGTACACGGAAAACTCAGGCGTGGGACTCAGTATATACAGATATGAGGAGAGACTGCCTATCACATCCGACGGGACACCGGGAACGGGATATATGCTCATATACGGCGAGTCGGGCAACAACATAGTGTGGTATATGATAATGCCTGTCGGAATGACACTCGATGAGGTCAGGGATTTTGCCTCGGATATATATGTGGAGCCTGGAAATGCGTTCGGAACACTTTCGTATCTGGAGCAGTATGAGAAAATTGTCAATAAGGAAGGTTTTTTATCAAGCTACACGGATTCAGGCGATTCTGTTTTTGACCTGTATGCAGACGAGCTCATGGTAAAGAGACCTGAAAAATATGAGCAGCTCAAAAACTCAGCTGATGCGGTGTGCATGCTGTACGATATTGATGAGGAATCGAGGGAGGTATTTCATGATAATGTCGGCAGAGAGACTGTTTTGATTCATACGACTTCGGGTGAGGATTTTATCGTAGCAATGAGGCTTCGAGGGGAGCTTTGGCAGCCTTGGATGACGCTTGACTCAAAGAATTTTAATTATGAGTATTACCGTGAAAGGGAGGCACAGCTTAAAGCTGTGAGTGCAGAAGAGCTCAGAGCACTGGATGATGAAATTAATCCGCTGGAATCAATTATACTGGGAACAGGTGACGGCTGGATTGCGCTGGCGAAGCTTGACGATGAGGATACGGTTCTCTACGGAGATCACAGCGGCAGCTCTGTTGTGCTTCGACATGAGGATAAGGTTATCCCGATAAGTTTAAGCTATCTGTCGACAAGAATAAGTGTTCCTCTGTTTTACAGCGGTGATTTTGACAATGACGGAGCGACGGAATATTCAATATGGGTGTGCGTGCTGACGGGAACGGGAATTTCTTGTGACCAGCTCTACATGATTGAAACCGATTGGAATGAGGCGGAGGATGGAAGCATTGAATACAGCATATCCGAGTACCAGGCATATTACCAGAACCGGGAGGTAATGAAAATTGACTGTCAGTATGACAAGGAAAGTAAGTTGTTAAGTGTTGCTTATGATGGGGAAGAGATTGACACTGCTGACCTTACCAAGCTCTTTGAGCAGTATCCGGGCGAGTATGTCGGAGTCTATTTTGGAGATAGCGTTTCATTTACATACAACGCAGGACAGTGGTATTATGAGACGGTTGGAGGTATTACCAGAAAAAACAGTGGTATGGTAAATTACCAGTACAGCGTACATTTGAGAGGAAGAGTTGTGTATGACGGACACAATTTCGGACTTGATGATGTCGAGGTGTGGACGGTGAATCAACTCGACGAGATAAATTAAGGTTGTGCGTGCCTGCAAGAGATGATATTATATAATAAACCCGGTAAACGGAGAAATCACGTTTATTATATATTATCACGAGGTACATAATGAAGATAAGAGACATAATAAATCAGGACAAGACAACACTTTCCTTTGAGGTGTTTCCGCCTAAGAAGGAGACGGACTTTGCAAATGTGGAGGCGGCTGCATTTGGAATAGCGAAACTTCAGCCGAGCTACATGAGCGTAACCTACGGTGCGGGAGGAAGCACCAAGGGACATACGGTGAAGCTTGCACATGAGATTCAGGAAAAATACGGTGTGCCGACAATAGCACATCTGACATGCGTGTGCGCCGACAGGGCAGGCATCAGTGCCGCACTCGATGAAATGAAGAGCGCGGGCATTGAGAATATACTTGCGCTGAGAGGTGATATTCCAAAGAATTATGAGGGGGAAGTATTTACGGATTTTTCACACGCATCGGAGCTTGTCGAGCTTATTAAGGCGAGCGGCGACTTCTGCGTCGGCGGTGCATGCTACCCTGAGGTTCATCCCGATTCAGCAAACAAAAAAGAGGATATTCTTGGGCTGAAGAGAAAGGTCGATGCAGGCTGTGAGTACCTCACCACCCAGATGTTTTTTGACAATAATATATTTTTTAACTTTATGTACAGAATAAGGGAAGCGGGAATAAACGTACCGATTATAGCGGGCGTGATGCCGATAACGAAGAAGGGGCAGGTTAAGAACGCGGTGAAGCTGTCGGGCTGCAATGTGCCTGAGAGGTTCAGAAATATTGTGGACAGATTCGGGGATTCTGAGGAGGCGATGAAGCAGGCGGGTATAGCTTACGCCACCGACCAGATTATCGACCTCATTGCCAACGGTGTGAAGCACATTCATGTCTATTCGATGAACAAGCCGGAGATTGCGGAGGGAATACAGCGCAATCTGTCCGAGATTCTCAAGGTGTGATGCCTTGCAGGACGGGATTTTTTGAGTGCTCGGAAGTGAAGGAAATATGTTATGAAAAATATTTTAGCGGACATCAAGGCGAACAGCTATAAGCCGGTGTATCTTCTGTACGGTACGGAGGATTACCTTAAAAAGCAGTTTCGCGACAACTTAAAAAAGGCGATAGCGGGCGATGGCGACTCGATGAACTATTCGTATTTTGAGGGAAAGGCACCCGACTCCAAAGCCGTGTCGGAGATTGCCTCGACCATGCCTTTTTTT
>UQZF01000220.1 GCA_900545455.1 uncultured Eubacteriales bacterium | reverse complement strand
TGACGCAGCCTATCCCGAGTCCCGTCTTGGCGAATTCAATGAGAAGGTCCATGCTGCCGATTTCCATGAGGGTTGTCTGTGAGAGCGAAAGCTCGTTTATGTAGGTGTCAACGTAGGCTCTCGTGACATTGTCCTTGGTGAGCAGCATGAGATTGGCACCGTGAAAGAGATTGTTCATTTCCGTGTGCTCCCTGAGAAGGAGATTCTTTATGTATGCTGGCGAGGCGACAAAGGTATCCTGAATTGAGCCCGCGCTGTAGAGACGCAGTCCCTTTGTCGAATCGGGTGTTGCGATGAGCCCGATGTCGATGTCGTGGTTGTCAATCAGCGCCTTGGTGTGAATCGACGACTGGCAGTTGATTGAAATGTTGACGTGCGGGTTCTTGCGCACATACTTTTGGAGGCGCGGAAGCAGAATGTACTTGCACAGCGTGTTGCTTGCGCCGAAGCGGATGCGTCCGATGCCGAGCTGCTTTCTCGAGTTCAACAGCATCTCGCCCGCACTTATCTCGTTGAAGGCGGTGAGAATGTGGCTGTACAAAAGCTCGCCGTCGTCGGTGAGACTTACACCCCTTGAATTGCGGTAGAATAAAGTAGTGTCAAGCTCATCCTCGAGCTGGCGGATTGCCTTGCTGACTGCAGGCTGGCTGATAAAGAGCCTTTTTGATGCCTCGGAGAGGTTGTTCGTCTGTGCGACCGTGAGAAAAATATTGTAAAGGTTCAGTGTGGCATGATTTGTATCGTTCATTTTAATCCTCATTAAATAGTAATTTTAATAAATGTATTATAACTTGCAGTTATATCAAATATAAGTAATATGTATTTTAAGAATAACAGAAAATGTGCTATGATTCAAGTAACAACTTAATAATCCGTGTGGTTACGCGGAATTAAGAAAAATGGTGAAATGAGGAATTATTATGGGTATGACTATGACACAGAAGATTTTGGCTGCACATGCCGGTCTTCCTTATGTTGAGGCAGGACAGCTTATAGAGGCTGATCTGGATTTGGTTCTTGGAAACGACATAACATCTCCTGTAGCTATTCACGAGATGGATAAGATGAAGGTTAACGGTGTATTTGATAAGGACAAGATTGCACTTGTTCCTGACCATTTTGTTCCTAATAAGGATATTAAGTCGGCAGAACATTGCAAGTGCGTGAGAGAATTTGCAAAGAGAAACGAGATTACCAACTACTTCGAGGTTGGTCAGATGGGAATAGAGCATGCACTTCTTCCCGAGAAAGGACTCACCGTTGCGGGTGATGTCGTAATCGGTGCAGATTCACACACATGTACATACGGAGCTCTCGGAGCATTCTCGACGGGAGTTGGTTCTACGGATATGGCAGCAGGAATGGCTACCGGCAAGGCCTGGTTTAAGGTTCCGTCCGCAATTAAGTTCGTGCTTACAGGGAAGCCTTCTAAGTGGGTGAGCGGTAAGGATGTAATTCTTCATATTATAGGAATGATTGGTGTTGACGGTGCGCTCTACAAATCAATGGAGTTCGTTGGCGACGGAATAAAGAATCTTTCGATGGATGACAGATTTACAATTGCCAATATGGCAATCGAGGCCGGAGGAAAGAACGGTATCTTCCCTGTAGATGATATTGCCGAGGCATATATTAAGGAACATTCAGGTAAAAAATATACAATATATGAGGCTGATGAGGATGCTGTGTACGATGAGACATACACAATAGACCTCAGTACACTTAAGCCGACAGTGGCATTTCCTCACCTTCCTGAGAACACACATACCGTTGACGAGGCAGGCGATGTAAAGATTGACCAGGTTGTAATCGGTTCATGCACCAACGGCAGACTTGATGACCTCCGCATTGCGGCAGAGGTTCTCGAGGGCAGAAAGGTCGCAAAGGGACTTAGGGTTATTGTGATTCCTGCGACACAGGCAATCTATCTTCAGGCTATGGAGGAAGGTCTTTTAAAGACATTTATTGAGGCAGGAGCCGTTGTTAGTACTCCTACATGCGGACCTTGTCTCGGCGGATATATGGGTATTCTTGCAGAGGGTGAGAGATGTGTTTCAACAACCAACCGTAACTTTGTGGGACGTATGGGACATGTCAAGTCTGAGGTATATCTTGCCAGCCCGGCCGTGGCTGCAGCAAGTGCGGTAACCGGAAAAATAAGTGAGCCTGCAGAGCTTGGTTTGTAGGGGATTGGAGGATTAATATGAAAGCATCAGGAAGAGTATTCAAATTTGGAGATAATGTAGATACGGATGTAATCATTCCGGCAAGATATCTTAATTCGTCAGATCCTGCGGAGCTTGCGACACACTGCATGGAGGATATAGACAAGGATTTTGTCAAGAAAGTAAAGAAGGGTGACATCATCGTTGCAGATAAGAATTTCGGCTGCGGTTCATCGAGAGAGCATGCACCGATTGCCATCAAGGCTGCGGGTGTGAGCTGTGTAATCGCCGAGACCTTCGCGAGAATTTTCTACCGCAACGCAATCAACATAGGACTTCCGATTATTGAGTGTGCAGAGGCGAGCAGAGACATTGAGGATGGCGATGAGGTCGAAATTGATTTTGACAGCGGCGTCATCACCAATGTGACCAAGAATAAGCAGTACAAAGGACAGGCGTTTCCTGGGTTCATGCAGAAGCTCATCGCTGCAGGTGGCCTTATCAATTACATTAACAATAAGTAGAGACATAATCACGAAAACGCTTTGAGAGCTTTACGGAATTGTAGAGCTTGGCGTATTCGATGGCGGATACATCTTCGAGATAATTCTCAGGGTATGCCTTTGTGCAGCCTTTGTCGCGGAGCAGTGCAACAGCCTTGTTGTAGGCTATTGCCGCTTCGTTCTCGGAGCTGTATCTTCCTATTATATAATTGCCATTGATATGAATACGGGAACGGTAGCTTGTGCGGCCGTTCTTTTTTATTGCTTCAACTCCATGGTAGTGGTTGATGATTCTTATATTGTTATAGCGGTAATCACTGTCATCGCCGTTAATAAATTCATAGTCGCGCCCTTTGACAGCGTGGCTTATTATTCCGTAGCGTGACAGTATATTGATCTGCATACCGTAATCGGCGACAAAGAGATATCCCTGACGCTTCATTATCGTGTGGTTGGAATAGTAGAAAAGGTCATCGACATCAAACTTGAGTGCCTCATTCTCGGATAGGAAATAGATAAAGTAATTCTTCATCATATATATAGGAGTCTTTATATATATCCCTTTGTCACGGAAATTTAACAGTGTGATATATTTATCGAAAGCAAGCGCGTGGCAGCAGGTGTGGTAGTCATCTGTGGAGCAGGAGTATTCACATGAACCGGTTATATTAATTGCTTCGGTGTAGGCAAGGTTAGCCTCCTCCTCGGTTGGAAAGCTGCCGAGGCTTATATGCTTATTCTTATATGTAAATGATGAACGGTAATATACCGTTCCGTCCTTTTTTTGAGCTCTGAATGCGCCTGGTAATGCCATGGTGTTCTCCGTTTCTTTTTATTGATTCATAGTATCAATTATAGCTTCTGTAATGTAGTCTTGCAATGTAAAAGAGCCTGAAAATGTAAGAATTTACATTTTTTACAGGATGCTCTCCATTTTAAGCCTGAAATCGCATCAATTACCCAACTTAAATGCTTAAAAAATCAAAAAAATAAGCCGATTTCCTCCACTTTTTGAAAATAAATTCGGAGAAAAGACGGTAATAATGAATTCGTTATTTTACCATAAAAAAATATCAATAGGCAAAAA
>UQZF01000219.1 GCA_900545455.1 uncultured Eubacteriales bacterium | reverse complement strand
GTCCTGCACAAAAGTATTTGCAAAGTTCTGCGAAGCAATAACTTTTGCAATAACTTTTGGCAAAATAAAACATCTGTCTTTGAAGAAAAAAGGCTTCAAACCACAATGATTTGAAGCCTAAAGTTACTAGTTGTTTGACTCAACCGGGTATACAGAAACCTGCTTTTTGTCTCTGCCCTTTCTCTCAAACTTAACAACGCCGTCAACAAGAGCGAATAATGTGTCATCACCGCCGATGCCTACGTTGTTGCCTGGATGAATCTTGGTACCACGCTGTCTGTAGAGAATGTTACCTGCTAATACGAACTGTCCGTCAGCTCTCTTAGCACCTAATCTCTTAGACTCGGAATCTCTTCCGTTCTTTGTAGAACCAACACCCTTTTTATGAGCGAAAAACTGAAGGTTCATTCTTAACATGCTTACACCTCCTCGAATGTAATCGATAAATACTTCTTGTTTTCTTTCTGGATATTGGAAACGCCTAACACGAAGGAATTGAGCAAAAGCTGTGAATCCCTGCCGTATCCCGGCTCCAACGAAAATGTAATTACGGCATTCTTCTCATCCTGCGTTCCCGAAAAATCATCCTCGGTGAACTGCTCGATGGAATTGATGGTGTTCAACACCAGTGCCGAAACCGCTGCACAGACTATATCTCTTCCGGCTCGTGCGAATCCTGCATGATCCTCACAGCGAAAGCCTGTTATATCGCCTGTATTATTCTTATAGACTGTTATCTTAGTCATCGGATAATCCTAATTAAGCGTTGATCTTCTCAATCTTAACCTTAGTGAATAACTGTCTGTGACCGTTCTTCTTGTGATATCCGGTCTTTCTCTTATACTTGTAAACGATAACTTTCTTGTCCTTGCCCTCAGCAACAACGCTTGCTGTAACTGTAGCACCGGCAACTGTTGGATTACCAACCTTAACATCAGAATCGTTTACTAAGAGTACCTGATCAAATGTAACTGTCTCGCCAACTGCGTTTCCGAGCTTCTCAACCTTGATTACATCGCCCTCAGATACCTTGTACTGCTTTCCACCTGTTGCAATAATTGCGTACATTAGTGTTCCTCCTATATCATTACTCGCCAGTTGTGGCGCGTTCGGATAAAATCCGGACAGACTTATAACCTCACTGTGCGGCACACTTAATTATCATAATATCACGATGCCCTTTTGTCAATAGTTATTTTGAATATTTTTAAATATTTTTGTGGGGGCTTCATTCGTTTACTGTACCTCCATGAGCATGAGTGAAAATCTGTCCTGAAGAATGGCGGCAGTCTGTTCGGGTGTCTGTATGCCGTCAAGCATTCCCGAAATTTCCTCCCAGAATATCTCCTCCATAGGTGTTGTCGAGCCTATGATTATTTCAATATTGTCGAGAATATCCCATACGGTGTCAACCTCTTCGTCGGTGAGTGCGCGGTATGCAAGCTGAATGGGATTGTTTCCCTGCTCAGCCATGTAAAATACATCCTCCACGGGATTGCCGTCGGAATCGGTCACATAATTATAACTGCTGTCTCTTTTATACTGTTTTTCCTGAGAATTTGCAAGCATTTTTTGGATATTCGGTATGTATACGGGATAGCCGGCAGTCGTCTCATTCGTGTAGCGCAGAGCGAACTGTATGAATTCCCATGCCCCCTCCTTATTTTTGCTGTTGGCACTGATTCCGTAGCTCTCCGAGGAAAGTGCCGCGTAGGCAGGCTTTGTTATGGCATTGTTCATCGGAAAGCCTAAGAATGTGATTTTCTGACCGCACATGGTTTGTTCCTGAAGCATTATACTCTTGGGGCTTATAATGTAGTTTAAGGACAGATATACCCTGTCATTTTTCCAGTAATTTGACTCGGCGTCGCCGTTTATGAATTTTTCGGGCTCGTATTCGTTGACGGCTTTTAAGAGGCGGATAAATTCAGGTGAATCAAAATGTGCCTCACCGTTTGCAAAATCTATTATGTTATCCCTCTGACCGCACCAGTATATCTCAATCATATCGCCCTTCACACCGTTTGAGGTCAGGGAGTTCTGACATATAAGCCTGTCATTGTTTTCTATAAGCGTTATGTAATCGTCGACCGTCCATTCGGTATAATCCGCAAAATAATCGCCGCCTGTGAGCGCGAGCGGGAAGAAACGGACGGGCATTGAGACAAGCCTTCCGTCGTAGATGCTTGCATTTATCATGCTTGATAAAAGATCGTCCATCTTTATACGGCTGTCGGGAGAGTCAATGAAGGCGTTCAGGTCCTCGAGGTAGCCCTTGTTGGCATACACGGAGACATCCGCCATGCCCGTGTCTATAATATCGGGACCGTTCTTTGAGGCGAGCTGTGTCATGAAGGTTGATGAATCGTCGTACACATCGAGCTCCACCTCATATATGCCGTTAGCCTTGTTAAATGTTCTGACCATATCATCAAGCGCGGATGAACCGGAGGTCACCGCAAGTTTCAGCTTAATCTTCTCCTCCGACATAAGCGTGTCCGACTCGTGGAAGCAATACAAAGAGAGAGAATTGTTTCCGAGCTTTACGGCGACAATGTCCTTGTCCCCGACAATGCGGACACCGTCAAAAAGCCCGTTTCCTATTCCGACACGCGCATATTCAAGCTTCGGTGTCATTGTCCTGTCTGCAATGCTGTAGGTGTATATTCCGTCCTGAGTCCACAGAGAGGTGATGTCTGTCGAGGTGTCTATGTAGGTATTTTTGTCAAAGGTACAGACCTCACTCACGTTATCGCTCTCGTCGCCGTCGGCGGTAAAATCAAAGCAGAAAAGCTTTTTCTCATTCGGTTTCATCCAGTAGGCTCTGCCATGCCCGTCGCTTATAATATTTTTAACTGCATAATCAAGGGCAAGATATTTAACGTCGGAATTTTCCTCATTATAAAAATACATCGTGCTGTCACCGCTCTTTAGAGAGAACATCTGACAGTAGTATGGGCTCCCGTCGGCATCGAACACATATCGCCTGTTAGAGGACGTGTTAAGCCCCTGCTCGGTTAAGACATTATAGGCGTGCTCCGAAGCTTCGGTTATATCGTGAACCGCCGCGTCAAAATTACCGTCGATAAAGACGGCATTCCGATTTGTGATTTTTCCGTCGGCATCTCTTTTATAGGTAAAAACAACAATACCGTCGCCATAAGCCGCAAGCGTTGAGATTTCGGAGTCATGAAATTCGGGAATGTCGATTTCCCTCGCTATCTCATTAAGCTTCTCGGGCATCTCCTCGGTCATTCCTATATAGAGCTTTCCCGTATCGTCGAGCGCAAAGAGCTCCTCATAGGAGATGTAATGCAGCCGTGAATCACCGATTATAAAAGGGACATCATCAGATATTTTGTCAGGGTTCTCATCCGATATATCGCGCCATGTGATGTAGAATAAGCCGTTTCCCGAGAGACACCAGTCCCAACTGTAAAAAATATTTTCCTTCTCATCGAACTGCTCGTTTCTGACGGAGGCATAGTATAGGTACTGCTTGCCACCGTTGTTGGTTTCTCCTTTGCTGCACGCTGCGCACAGAGCCGTAACCATGCAGAGCAGGCACAAAAAGCCTTTTATATTTCTGTTCATTAGTGTTCCCTCTACTTTTAGTTGGAATGCAGATGCCCGTCCTCAATGGTGATTATCCTGTCCGCACAGTCAGCCATCTGCATATCGTGAGTCACCATTATTATGCAGGTCCCGAAAAGCTTTGATGTGCGGCGCAGAAGCTTGGCTGCTTCGGCGGCGGAGGCAGCGTCGAGATTTCCCGTTGGCTCATCGGCAAATATTATC
>UQZF01000218.1 GCA_900545455.1 uncultured Eubacteriales bacterium | reverse complement strand
ATATTATACATTATGTGTTTTCCAGACGGCAGCTTCCTACGGACTTGTTTTTCTGTTAAGTTCGCTTTGCAGGGCAGGCTCACTCCTTGAGGTTGTGTTAAAGCTCGCGGTCGATATTGTGCTGTTTATGATAAGCTTTCAGATACAGCACAGATGGGTATTTAAGGAGGCTAAATGAAAGAGGATATAGAACTTATTGATGTCAACATGGATGAGACCGACAGCGGTGTAAAGACTGCCAAGGCACAGCCGGACAGAGCGGAGGCGTATAAGGCTGAGAGAAAGCCCGTGGAAAAAAAGCCTGAGCCGAAAAAGGCGGCAGCTCCTAAGGCACCTAAAAAGAAGAATAAGGCACTTAACATCGTGGGAAAGGTGTGCCTTTGTATAGTTACATTTCTTGTTGTGACCTTCATCGGTGCATATATGACATTATGGACGATATGCCACGGACCGTCCAAGGCGGCAAGAGACCTTTTCGTGTCCACGATTCTTGAGACGGGACAGATGAAGTTCCTCGCGTCATGGTATTTTGATGAGGACGAGATTCTTGCCATCACCGACAGAAACGGCATGGTCAGAAATGAGGACAACGTAAATCCTGACCTCATTGAGATTCCGACAGTGGATGAAAATGATGAAAATTCAGAGTTTGATATAAACGGTATGGAGGTTGTCGAGATTTCCGGACGTTCTTTCTTTGCGAAGATGCTCATAATAAATGATCCTTCAAGGGTTAGGCTTTCAACAATCTATCCGTGGTCGGATTTTAACAAGAGCAAGTACGGTGAGACTCTCGAGCAGCTTGTACAGCGTGGAAATTATGTTGCCGGAATTAACGGCGGAGAGTACTACTCTGAAGGCAACTGGGGCGGAATACCGAAAGGTCTTGTTGTCTGCGGCAGCGAGATTCAGTATAACAGTCCGCAGGCGGGAGATGTCATGGTCGGCTTTACAGAGGACAATATCCTCATGATCATGGATATCGGAAATATGAGCGTCGAGCAGGTTCAGACGCTTGTTGCGGAAAATAAGATAAGGGATGCGGTAAGCTTTAAGGACATAGATGATGGTGATAACAACCATTTCACCAAGCTTATAATTAACGGAACGGCAACGGAGCTCTCGGGTAACGGAAGCGGTGCCAACCCTCGTACGGCAATCGGTCAGCGCGCGGACGGAACAGTTCTCATGTTAGTGACTGACGGAAGAGGTGCGGCAGGACACCTCGGAGCGACAGCTCAGGACTTAATTTCTATCATGCAGGAATACGGTGCGGTCAATGCTGCCAATCTTGACGGAGGAAGCTCGTCTGCAATGTATTATAACGGAGCTTATGAAATGACAAGCGTTACATTGTATTATTCCACTTCTTCATGGCGTCTGCCGACAGCCTTTGTAGTGGAAGAGAGGGAGGAATAAGCGATGGCAAAGAAGAGAAAAGTACCTGCATTCCGGATTGGCTTTGCGGTTTTTGTGGCTGCGATGGCGGTATTTTGGGTATGTATCATATCGTATGTCAGAAAGTGTCTTGTGATATATGAGAACTCACAGCCGGAGTACACGGTTGAGAGCTTTTTAAAGGGCTTTGATGATGGCAGTGTTTACGATGTCATGGATTTTGAACAGAGCGGAAATCGTTTTGAAGATGCCGGTATATACAAGAGCAGATACGAAGAAAATATAAAGGGTAAAAACATAACTTATGAGAAGGCACAGTCCAGCTATGATGCCAAGCAGCCGGTATACAATGTATATGCGGATGACACGCTTGCAGCAAGGCTTACGCTCAATGAGGTTTCAAACAGACAGCTTATGTTTATACTTTCCGAGCAGAAGTGGGAAGTCGAGAAGATAGAGGCTGTATATGAGACAGGAAACAGGGAAATAACAATAACGGCACCTGATACATACAGTGTGTTCATCAACAGTGTTAAGCTTGATTCAAGAGAACTTACAGGAGAGACGATACAGATTGATGCACTCAAGTATGCTGCCGATTATGTTGAGGTACCGCAGCTTGTAAAGTATCATGTGGAAGGGCTTTTTGAGGAGCCTTCGGTTATGATATATAACAATCAGGGTGAGCAGATTATGTACAGCGCAGATGAGAACGGTGATATTACGGTTGATACATTTACGACGTCTGCTATTGACAGTGAATTATCAGCGATGGTACTTACAAATGCCAAGAACTACTCAAATTTCTTCTCGCGCGATATAGAAGGATGCCGTGACAGTGTGGCACCTATAGCGTATATGTTTCCTGAAAATTCATATTATCTTGAGCTTGCGGACAATTACCGCCTCAATGATATGTGGATGTACAGCGCACATGAGACGCCTGTATTTACCGATGAAGCGGTTTCCAACTATATTGTCTACACGCCGGAGCTGTTCTCGGTTGAGGTGTACTTTGTCAAGAATATGACACTCACGCTCAACGGACAGAGCAGACAGGACATAAACAACACAAGATATTACTACGCTAAGATTAATGATGGGTGGCTTATCGTTGACATGCAGTCAGTCACCGAGTAGGCATACCGATTAAGGACGGGGGTATAAATAATGCAGGGAACAATGCAGGCTGTTATTGATGAAGTAAAAAAGGCGGTTTCGGGTAAGGATGACGTGATCTTAAAGGTCATGCTCGCGATAATCGCCAAGGGACATATTCTCATCGACGACATACCAGGAGTGGGAAAGACAACGATGGCTATGGGCTTTGCCAAAGCCATGGGCTGTAAGTGCAACAGAATACAGTTTACAACGGATGTAATGCCGTCGGATATTATGGGATTCTCGGCATACAATCCCAAGACACAGGAGTTCGAGTACAGAAGCGGAGCTGCAATGTGCAATCTGCTTTTAGCGGACGAGATTAACAGAACTTCAAGTAAGACTCACTCTGCGCTTTTGGAGGTTATGGAGGAGCGCAGAGTGTCAGTCGATTCGGTGACAAGACCTGTACCTAACCCGTTCACGGTCATTGCCACACAGAACCCGATAGGCTCAATCGGAACTATGCAGCTTCCTGAATCACAGCTCGACCGATTCATGATTAAGCTCTCGATGGGCTATCCGGACAAGGAACAGGAAATCAACATTCTGAAAGCCAGAGCAAACGGGAATCCTCTCGATATGATTGAGAGGGTGGCGGATGAAAACCGCATTCTTGCATTGCAGGCAGAGGCTGAGAATGTGTATATACATGACGCGATATACGATTATATCGTAAGACTCGTGCAGGCTACGCGCGAGCACGAGAATATCGCTCTCGGAGTGAGTCCGAGAGGAACGCTCGCACTCACGGCTATGGCGAAGGCTTACGCGCTCTATGAGGGCAGGGACTACTGCATACCGACGGACGTAAAGACCGTGTTTGTCGATGTCGTGAGCCACAGACTGGTTTTAAATTCAAAGGCTAGAATAAACAAGATTACTGAGAGCAAGGTTGTAGGGGAGATACTTACGGAGACGGCGGTTCCGAGATTAAAAAAGGGGAAAGACTGATTAGATGGCAGTAAGAAGAATATTCTATTTTATAATATTGTATGCGATTCTGACATACAACGTCCTGTATCAGACGCATGACGGAATGCTTATGCTGATATTCTTTGCGGCGGTGTCAATCTCATCGCTTGCGATGATGCTGATATGCGGGTTCAGCTTAAAATACGGATATGAGAGCGGCACGGTGTACGCGAGAAGAGGCGGTGAGTTCGAGATAAAATACCGCATCAAAAACAAGGCACCGTTCCCTGTGATGAGCGCGCGCATTATGCGCGCGCTCATCAC
>UQZF01000217.1 GCA_900545455.1 uncultured Eubacteriales bacterium | reverse complement strand
GTCTGCGATGGTATTGCGATGGGACACACGGGAATGAAGTACTCGCTCGTGACAAGAGACCTGATTGCCGATTCGACAGAGTGTATGGCACTTGCACACCAGTTTGACGGACTTGTAATGATTCCTAACTGTGATAAGAACGTGCCGGGACTTCTCATGGCTGCGGCAAGAGTCAATATACCTACAATCTTTGTCAGCGGCGGACCGATGCTTGCAGGCAAGGTTGCAGGCTGCAAGACCAGCCTCTCGAGTATGTTCGAGGCTGTAGGCGCTTATGCGGCAGGCAAGATTACCGAGGAGCAGCTTAAAGAGTACGAGGCAAAGACCTGCCCTACATGTGGTTCATGCTCGGGTATGTACACTGCTAACTCAATGAACTGTCTTACCGAGGCTCTCGGAATGGGACTTCGCGGCAACGGAACAATTCCTGCCGTATACTCGGAGAGAATCAAGCTTGCTAAGCATGCGGGCATGCAGATTATGGAGCTTGTAAAGAAGGACATCAAGCCTAGGGACATCATGACGGAGAAGGCATTTATGAACGCACTCACCGTAGATATGGCACTCGGATGTTCAACGAACAGTATGCTTCATCTTCCGGCAATCGCAAGGGAGGCAGGAGTTGAGCTCAACGTGGACATTGCAAATGAGATAAGTGCAAGAACACCTAACCTTTGTCACCTAGCTCCGGCAGGACATACATATATCGAGGAGCTCAACGAGGCAGGCGGCGTGTACGCCGTTATGAACGAGCTTAATAAGAAGAATCTTTTGAACACGGATGTAATGACCGTAACCGGAAAGACTATGGCGGAGAACATTGCAGGCTGTGAGAATATGAACACAGATGTTATAAGACCTATCGACAATCCGTACAGCACTACGGGAGGAATTGCGGTTCTCAAGGGAAATCTTGCACCTGATTCCTGTGTTGTAAAGCGCTCGGCTGTCGTACCTGAGATGATGGTTCATGAGGGACCTGCAAGGGTATTCGACTGCGAGGAGGATGCAATCGCTGCCATCAAGGGCGGAAAGATTGTTGCAGGAGATGTCGTGGTAATCAGATACGAGGGACCTAAGGGCGGACCGGGTATGCGTGAGATGCTCAATCCTACATCCGCAATCGCGGGAATGGGACTCGGCTCAAGCGTTGCGCTTATCACGGACGGACGTTTCTCGGGAGCATCAAGAGGAGCATCAATCGGACATGTTTGCCCTGAGGCTGCCGTCGGCGGTCCTATCGCACTCGTGGAAGAGGGAGATTTGATTAAGATTAACATTCCTGAGAACAGACTTGAACTCGCAGTGTCCGACGAAGAGCTCGCGGCGAGAAAGGCTAAGTGGCAGCCTAGAGAGCCGAAGGTTACAACAGGTTACCTTGCAAGATATGCCAAGATGGTATCCGATTCCTGCAAGGGCGCGGTACTTGAAAAATAACATTAGGGAGGATTCATAGATGCAGTTAAACGGTTCACAGATATTGATTGAGTGTTTGAAGGAGCAGGGTGTAGATACCGTATTCGGTTATCCGGGCGGTGCCATCCTCAATGTATATGATGAATTATATAAAAATTCAGATAAGATTACACATATTCTTACATCCCATGAGCAGGGTGCTTCACATGCTGCTGACGGATATGCGAGAGCAACCGGAAAAGTCGGTGTGTGCTTCGCAACCTCAGGTCCGGGAGCAACCAATCTCGTAACGGGAATTGCGACAGCATATATGGATTCGGTTCCTATCGTGGCGGTTACATGTAATGTAGGAGTTTCGCTTCTCGGCAGGGATTCATTCCAGGAGATAGATATAACTGGCGTAACAATGCCTATCACAAAGCACAACTACATTGTAAAGGATGTCAACAAGCTTGCGGATGTTGTGAGAGATGCCTTCAGAATAGCAGCATCGGGCAGACCTGGACCTGTACTCATAGATATAACCAAGGATGCGACTGCAGCTATGGCAGAGTACGAGTACAAGAAGCCGGAGCCTGTTGAGCGTGTGACCGATACGATTAAGACAGAGGATGTCGACAAGGTTGTAGAGATGATTTCACAGGCGAAGAAGCCGTTCGTATTTGTCGGCGGCGGTGCAGTTATCTCGGGAGCCGACAAGGAACTTGCAGAGTTCGTAAATAAGCTTCATGCACCTGTGACGGATTCACTCATGGGCAAGGGTGCGTTTAACGGAACAGATCCTCTCTACATGGGAATGCTCGGAATGCACGGAACCAAGGCCGCCAACTTCGGGGTATCGGAGTGTGATTTGCTTGTGGTTGTCGGAGCGAGATTCTCAGACCGAGTTACGGGAAATGCCAAGAAGTTCGCAACAAATGCCAAGATTGTCCAGTTTGACGTAGATCCTGCGGAGATTAACAAGAATATCAAGGTTGACGTAAGTGTAATTGGCGATGTTAAGGAGATATTGAAGCGTGTCAACGAGAAGCTCACACAGCAGAAGCATGATGAGTGGGTAGCGTACGTTGAGGAGCTTGCAAAGAAATATCCGCTTACATATCATAAGGATAAGCTTACAGGTCCGTATATTGTGGAGAAGATTTATGAGGTTACCAATGGTGATGCAATCATCACCACAGAGGTAGGTCAGCATCAGATGTGGGCTGCACAGTTTTATAAGTACAAGGAGCCAAGACAGCTTCTCACATCCGGAGGACTCGGAACGATGGGCTACGGTCTTGGAGCGAGCATCGGAGCTAAGTGGGGACGCAGAGATAAGACTGTCATCAACATAGCGGGAGACGGCTGTTTCCGTATGAACATGAACGAGATTGCCACAGCTACAAGATACAACATACCGATTATCGAGGTCGTTGTAAATAACCATGTATTAGGTATGGTTCGCCAGTGGCAGACACTTTTCTATGGACAGAGATATTCGGCTACGGTTCTTGATGATCAGGTGGATTTTGTCAAGCTTGCGGAGGCTATGGGAGCCAAGGCATACAAGGTTACAACCTGCGAGGAGTTCGAGGCTGCAATCAAGGATGCTATAGCACTCAACATTCCGTGCCTCCTCGACTGCCATATCGAGAAGGATGACAAGGTATTCCCTATGGTTGCGCCGGGAGCTGCAATTTCCGAGGCGTTCGGTGAGGAAAGATTTTTAGATTGTTAAATAGAACTCTGGAGGTATAAAAGTTGAATAAGGTCTATATGCTTAATCAGAAAATAGACAGAGCTTACAATGCCGCCGGAAAAGCAATGCAGGATGTATTTAGTGTATTTGGAAGGCTGGGAATGAAAATCATTCCCGGCTTTTCTAAGGATGCGGGCAAGCTTTTCAAGGCACTCGATATTCCGTTCATGGCATGCTATGTGTTATTCAAGGCGGGAAAAGGCGACTTCGTGATATATTCATATCCTGAGAATCACATCAAGATTAAGCTGCTGGCTAAGCTGAAGAAAATCAAGGGATTCAAGCTCGTGTGCTTTGTAAACGACCTCAACTCCATAAGGTACGGAAGTTTTGAGGACGAGAGAGTTAAGGCGGGAATCCGCGAGGAGCTCTTGCTGGTGGGCTGTGCGGACATCGTGATGCCGCCGAACAATAACAGTGAGAAGCTTTTGCAGGAGTACGGCGTCACGAGCAGGATGATACCTGTCGGAGCGTGGGATTATCTGCTTTCCGATGATCAGACTGCACCGTATGTCAAGCACACGGACGGAAAGTGGAAGCTTGCGTTTGCGGGAAATCTCGACAAATCGGCGTTTCTCTTTGACCTCGGAAAGGTTAAGGGGGACGATTTAAGCTTCGAGCTCTGGGGCAACATAACGAAGGATACCAAC
>UQZF01000216.1 GCA_900545455.1 uncultured Eubacteriales bacterium | reverse complement strand
CGAAGCGGATTGAGAATATCATTGACGAACCAAGAGAATCTTGAGGCGGAAATTGACATAATTTTATCAGTATGGTACAATTTCACACGGAAATAAAACAGGCGGTGCGGGCAGTAGGTTGGTATGCACGGTCTGGAACAATATAAATTTAAAGGAGAATATTACAATGAGAAAGAAACCTGTTGTACTTATGGTACTTGACGGCTACGGACTTAGTGACCGTACGGAGGGCAATGCTATCGCACTTGCCAACACACCTGTTATGGACAAGCTTATGAAGGATTGTCCTTTTGTAAAGGGTAACGCTTCAGGTCTTGCCGTAGGACTTCCTGACGGACAGATGGGTAACTCCGAGGTAGGTCACATGAATATCGGTGCAGGACGTATCATTTATCAGGATCTTACAAGAATAACAAAGGCAATCGAGGACGGCGATTTCTTCGAGAACAAGGCTTTACTCACAGCTATGGAGAACTGCAAGAAGAACAATTCCGACCTTCACCTTTGGGGACTTTTATCGGATGGCGGCGTTCACAGCCATATTTCACATGTTTACGGACTTCTCGAGCTCGCTAAGAAGTGCGGTGTTGAGAAGGTATACGTTCATGCTTTCTTAGACGGACGTGACACACCTCCTGCATCAGGTAAGGATTATGTTGCAAAGCTTGAGGAGAAGATGGCTGAAATCGGTGTAGGTAAGGTTGCATCCCTCTCAGGTCGTTACTATGCTATGGACAGAGACAACAACTGGGACAGAGTGAAGAAGGCTTACGATTCACTTGTTCTCGGTGAGGGCGTCAAGGCTACAAGCGCAGTCAAGGCTATGGAGGATTCCTACGCTGACGGTGTTACCGATGAGTTCGTAATCCCTACGGTAATCACTGATGAAGCAGGAAATCCGTTATCGGTTGTAAAGGAGAACGATTCCGTTATCTTCTTCAACTTCCGTCCTGACCGTGCAAGAGAGATGACAAGAGCATTCTGCGACGACAAGTTCACTGGCTTTGACAGAAAGTTCATACCTCTCACATTCGTATGTTTCAAGGATTACGATGAGACAATTCCTAACAAGCTCATTGCATTTGAGAACGGTACGATCAAGAATACATTCGGTGAGTACATCGCAAGCAAGGGACTCAAGCAGCTTCGACTTGCCGAGACAGAGAAGTACGCACATGTTACCTTCTTCTTCAACGGCGGTGTTGAGGAGCCTAATGTTGACGAGGCAAGACTTCTCGTAAACAGCCCTAAGGATGTGGCTACCTATGACCTCAAGCCTGAAATGAGCGCTCCTGAGGTTGGTATGGACCTCGTTGAGGCAATCAAGTCCGATAAGTATGATGTCATCATCATCAACTTTGCTAACCCTGACATGGTAGGACATACGGGCGTTATCCCTGCTGCGATCAAGGCTGTAGAGAGAGTTGACCAGCTTGTTGGCGATGCTGTACAGGCAGTTAAGGATGTTGACGGTGTTCTCTTTATCTGTGCTGACCATGGAAACGCAGAGAAAATGATTGACTATGAGACAGGCAAGCCTCATACCGCTCATACAACCAACCCTGTTCCGTTTATTCTTGTTAACGCAGATCCTTCATTCAAGCTCAGAGAGGGAGGATGCCTTGCAGACATAGCTCCTACACTTCTCGAGATTATGGAGCTTCCACAGCCTGCTGAAATGACAGGAAAGTCTCTTATAGTTAAATAATTGTGGCTTTAAGCGTAATTTTAATAAAAATACTTGAAAAAAAGCACCGACTATGCTACTATGGTTGAAGTCGGTGCTTTTTTATGACGATAATTGCATGAAAAGGTACATTATGGTATCTTGATGTAGGAGGTGTGAACCATGGCAGTTTTGAAGATAATATTGACAGTGATTTTTGTAATTGATTGTATAGCTTTATCAGCAATAGTGTTACTTCAGGAGGGCAAGAGCGCAGGACTTGGTGCTATAAGCGGCGCGGCTGAGACCTACTGGGGCAGAAACAAGGGACGTTCTGTGGAGGGTAAGCTCGAGAAGTTTACTACAATCGCAGCGATTGCTTTCCTTGTAATTGCATTAGTACTTAATGTATTTTAACTACTGACACCCTTGCAGATAACACTGTGAGGGTGTTTTTGTGTAATTAATAAGAACTGTGAAAAGGAGGGGAAAATTGACGATGGACGAGTTATTTGAACAGAGAAAAAGGATGATAGAGGAGCTCATTCATGACGAGCTGTATGTTCCGATGAAGATTAAGGAGCTCGCTATTTTTTTAAATGTCGTCAAGGAGGACAGGGGCGAGCTTGAGAGAGTACTTAACAGCCTGCTCTCCGAGGGTAAGATTACCGTGACCAAGAAGGGCAAATACATGAAGCCTGACACGTCACAGATTACGGGTGTGTTTGAGAGCCATCCGAACGGCTTCGGATTCGTGACCATAGAGGGGGAAAATGACGATGTGTTCATCCCTGCAAAATACACCGCGGGTGCGCTTCATCACGACACGGTTCAGATTGTGATAACGAGTGAGAGGTATCAGGGCAAAAGGCGCGAGGGCAAGGTTATAAAGGTGCTGTCACACGGTGCAGACCACCTTGTGGGCTATTATCAGAAGTCCAAAAGCTACGGCTTCGTGAGACCTGATGACCAGCATTTTTTAAAGGATATATACATCCCGGCGGGCTCTGACATGGGAGCCGTCGACGGACATAAGGTTGTCGTCAAGATAACAAATTACGGCGACGACACACACAAGCCTGAGGGAAAGATAATTGAGATTCTCGGTCATGTAAATGATCCCGGAACAGACATAATGTCAGTCATTGCCGCATACGATATACCTGTGGAGTTCCCTAAGGAGGTCATGGACAGCCTTGAGGATATTCCGGACAGCGTGGATTCTAAGGCAAGCGCGGGACGAGTTGATTTCAGAGGGCTTAAAACCGTCACAATCGACGGTGAGGACGCGAAGGACTTAGACGATGCGATAAGCATATCAAAGTCGGACAAAGGCTACACTCTCGGCGTACATATTGCCGACGTGAGCAATTATGTCACGGAAAACTCACCGCTTGACAAGGAGGCGAGGACAAGGGGAACGAGTGTCTATCTTGTCGACAGGGTGATTCCAATGCTTCCGCACAAGCTGTCTAACGGAATATGCTCGCTCAACGAGGGAGTGGACAGACTTGCGCTCAGTTGTGTCATGGACATCGACCTGAAGGGAAATATCGTAGGACACAGGATATGTGAGTCGGTCATAAATGTTGACCGTCGTATGTCATACACATCCGTAAAAAAGATTCTGGTGGACGATGACGCCGAGGAAAAAGAGAAATATTCAGACCTCGTGGATATGTTCTTTTTGATGAAGGAGCTCTCAGAGCTTTTAAGAAGCAGAAGGGAGAACCGTGGCTCTATAGACTTTGATTTTCCCGAGAGCAAGATTATTCTTGATAAAAACGGGAAGCCTATAGATATTAAGCCCTACGAGAGAAATGTCGCCACGAGAATCATCGAGGATTTCATGCTCGCGGCAAACGAGACGGTTGCGGAGGATTTCTTCTGGCAGGAGCTTCCGTTTGTCTACAGAACGCACGATGATCCCGATCCCGAGAAGATAAGAAGCCTTGCGACGTTTATCAACAACTTCGGCTATTCGATTCATGTCGGACAGGACTATGTGCATCCGAAGGAGCTTCAAAAGCTGCTCGCGACGATACAGGATTCGCCTGAGGAGCCGCTCATATCAAGGCTTACACTGCGAAGCATGAAGCGTGCGCAGTACTCGACGGAGTGCACGGGGCATTTCGGTCTCTCGGCAAAGTATTACTGCCA
>UQZF01000215.1 GCA_900545455.1 uncultured Eubacteriales bacterium | reverse complement strand
CTTCTGAAGCTGTCCTATAAAGGTATCAAGCTCCATCGTGCTCGGGAATGTAACCTTTAATAGCATCGAGAAATCTCCGGTGACACAATTGCACTCAATGACATTCGGACACGCCTTTACGAACGGATAAAATTCCGGTTTCTGTGCAGGCATTACATCAAGATTGATAAATGCAGTTATATGGTAGCCCAGTTTAAACGGATTTACCTTTGCCTCATAACCTGATATAATCTGTTCCTTTTCAAGTCGTTCAATTCTTGCAGATACGGCCGGTGAAGATAAAAACACCTGCTCCGCCAGTGCCTTCAGCGGCATTCTCGCATTCTGCTGCAACAAAGTAATTATTTTTTTATCAATTTTATCCATACTAACCTCCGGAAATAAAAAAAACAATATCGCCGTACACTAAAAAAAACAAGTGCGCATCGGCAAATATTGTCTCCTTTGACATTTAATATTAATTTTCTTAACCTGCATTCATAATACATTACATTTTTAAAAATATCAAGTAATTTTTTATATAATTGAAAATTACTTATTAATATGATATTTTGTTAATATACAGCTTTATTATTCACACTGTAATGAAACAATCTTAACGGAGGGCTATATGGCTAACAAGAATGAAGATTATATGAACGAATTTGAAGAAGGCACAGTTACACTTTCACTCGACGACGGCAAAGAAGTTGAATGTGGCATTGTAGCAGTATTCCCTGTAGGCGAGCAGGATTACATCGCACTCCTCCCGCTCAACGACAGCGATGCCACTGAGGGTGAAGTGTATCTTTATCAGTATTTTGAAGATGCAGACGGAGAGCCGTCTCTCGGAAACATTGAGGACGACGAAGAGTACGAGCGCGTTGCCGATGCTTTCGATGAGCTCATGGATGAGGACGAATACGCCGAGCTCTTAGCTGATGACGACGAGGAATAATTCTCCATTTACTAACCTGAATAGTTGGTACCGGAACGGTTCCACTTATAACCGTTACCTTCTCTTAAGCCTCCCGAAGCGGAGGCTTTTGCATTGTATTTTGATTCCTCGGGAACATAAAGTCCGCCTTCAATCAGGAATCTGCTCACATCAAGCATTTTATTGTATTTTTCATACGCACTGTATATGTATAGTCTTTTCTTCGCCCTGGTCATTGCGACATAGAACATTCTTCTCTCTTCCTCTATGTCTGTATCAAGCACCGCTTTCTTATGCGGACACACACCCTCATTGGCATCAATTATAAATACAGTATCGAACTCTAACCCCTTGGAACTGTGCATCGTTGTAAGTGTAACTCTCGGAATATCATTGTTCGGAACCTCGTGCACCTTCTGCCTGTACTCACTCACAGCTCTGTCCCACTCAGCAAATGTATTGTGTTCTCTTGCGCTTTCATGAATATCATTGAGCACATCGAACAGCTCATCAGCCTGTATATGATGATTAACCGCATACTCCGTTATATAATCATCATAACCAATGCCTCTCCTTATATAATTCACGGCAGCGTAAGGATTGAGCTTTGCAACCGTTCTCAGATCTTTTTTAAGCTTGAGTATCCTCTCCACCATCCACTGCTTGTCCTCATAATATGTACAGAGCTTATCAAGGTCAATCTCCTCATCCGTCAGGTAATCTCTTCCTATATATCGCTTCGGCTTATTGCACACGGATATAAAATCCGCCCTGTTAGCCGTCCCGCATGCGAGCCTTATATATGCAAAAATATCCTTGGCAATCCAGTGTTCAAACATATCCGGCAGCTTATCCCTTATCTGAAATGGGATTCCGTTCTCCATAAGCTTCCTGACCAGTGAACCTATTCCTGCCGATGTCCTGTACAAAACTGCAATGTCACTATAACGCTTTTTCTCACCATTCACTACCGCCTTTATACGCTCGCACACTTCATTGTACTCGTCGATAAAATCCTTGGTTCTTCTCACCACAACCGCCCCGCCGGCTTCCCTGCACGGCATTATATTCTTCTTATATCTCTTATTGTTAAACCTTATCACATCCCCTGCCGCCTTAACTATCTCAGGAGTAGAGCGGTAATTGATATCCAGCGTCACCTGCGCCGCATTCTTGTAATCCTTGTTAAAATTGAGCATGATGTCAGGCTTGGATCCCCTGAAACCATATATGCTCTGATCATCATCGCCAACTATAAAAAGATTATTCTCCGGTGCGGCAAGAAGTCTTATCGTGTCATACTGAATCTTATTGATATCCTGGAACTCATCAATAAGTATATACTTATATTTTCCCTGCCATGCGGCAAGTATATCCCGTCTCTGCGTCAGAAGCTCGTAGGTATATCCAAGCATATCCTCAAAATCAAGTTTCCTTGAGCTTTTAAGCTTCGCGTTGTACTCATCGTATATCTTTCTGAACACATCCGCAGGACAGTTCGTCGAATAATAATTCTGTATCAATATTCTCTCTGACTTGACTCTCGCAATCTCTCCGAGCACATTCGCAACAAACTCTCGTTCATCCTCTATGTCAAGCTCATACTTTCCGACAGCGGCCTTAACTATCGAGTATCTTTCCTCTTCTCGTATGATATTTTCCGCGGACAGATTGTAGGCATGCTTAAGAATCGTAAAAAAAACAGCATGAAAAGTTCCGAATGTGACATAGCGGTATGCCAGTGTGCCACCGTCCATCAGACGGTAAAATCGTTCCTTCATCTCATTAGCTGCCGCCTTGGTGAACGTAATCACAAGGATATTCACGGGATTAATTCCATGCCTTATAAGATTCTCAACTCTCTTGGTAATAACCGTGGTCTTCCCCGATCCCGGTCCCGCCAACACCAACATCGGTCCGTCGATATGGTTAATTGCCTTATTCTGTGCCTCATTCGCCTGCATATTTTCACCCCTCATCCGCCGTTCTGATTGCATCATATAATACACTTTATTTATTTTATACTTTTATTCTTCTTTTGTCAATAAAAAGCAGAGCCCGATAATCCAATCAGGCTCCGCCGCACATCCGCATATAAAAATTATATACGCGCTATCTGCCTACAAATGTAGTGCATTCTGTCTCTGAAGCAATCAAAGCATGGCTTCCAGTGACATCCACATGCTTTGCCGTACAGTTCTTATCGTCATTGTAGCGGCACTTGACCGCATCACAGATAATGTTGGTGACCCTCTTAGGCTCACACTCACACGCCGACGTCACGCGCGGGCTTCCGCATTCGCAGAAAGATGAACAGCATGTTGAAGCAGAATTTTCAGCCATCTGTCCGTCCACCTTGATTCCTTCTCTCTTACAGCAATTGCTCTCATTATAGGCACAGGTCTTAACTCCGCAAGCTAAATCATTCATGTCAGCACCTCCGAATAATAGTTTTACAACGAAAAATCATTGCCAGATTATTATTCCAAGCCGAGCATTAATTATACAAGCTTCTGCGCAAGCATAAAAATACCAAGCAGTATCGGCTGATGTGCCAGATATATTATCATCGTGTGCCGTCCGATAAACGCAAGCGGAGGGCAGAAATTCCTATACAGAAACCGTGGCAGCTTTTCGCTTTTAAACACATGTCCTGCCATCGCTCCCGCCAAAAACAAAAAGCCCCACGGTATAAGCGGATAGTAATCAGCCGAACTTAGTCTCTGCCAAAATCCCATTATATAAAGGAAACCATTGCTGCCGCCGTATAAAGACTGTGGCATATACAGCCTGAAATTTCCGAATATGAGCCAGCCGTAATACACGTCACGGCACACGAAAAACATAATCAAAAATACGAACATCAAAACAATTCTTAAAGGCATTGATGTATCTTTTTTATCACTGATTCTGCCCGCTATGTATTCCCCGATACCGT
>UQZF01000214.1 GCA_900545455.1 uncultured Eubacteriales bacterium | reverse complement strand
TATCTATAAACTTATTTTAGATTTTTTACTTGTCTACTTGACAGGGGGCTGATCAGACGCTATCTCAAGTGCCCCTATCCTTTTTGCAATCCCGTCGGAATATACCTCCGCAGCGGACACGGTCTCGTCCGCAAGCTCAAAATACGTCTCGCTGACGGCAACTATATCCGTCGTCTCATATCCGTCGGTTCTTACCTTCTCGATCTGCCTTTTAAGCCTTCTCCAGTTTCTTATGAGCTCGTCAAGCTTTTTCTGGTAATCCGTGTCATCAATGCTCACAAGACCGTAGCTTCCGTCCTCGTATTTTAAATCAGTTAATATATCGTCGAGATACTGCACCAGCTCATCATTCGGATTGCCCGTTATCTCGAGCTTGACAAGCCTCTGCGTCGCACCTCTCACCAGACCTGCATAATTTATAACTCTCGCGGTTCCCTGCAAATGATTAATCTGAACCATCATCATGACCACTAGCACAATAAGAGCCGAAATGAGAATGCTCTGTATCACCCTCGACACAGCCCTGAAACGCTTATGCTCCCTGCTCTCCGCGTCATTTATCGTCATAGCCTTATACCTCCGTTAAATGGCTAAAATTCATTGCCTCCAAATTACAACATGGACTATAATATAGAAAAGATTTTTTGTCAAAGCAATTTTACCAAAGGAGGTATCGGCATGGACGACAAAGAAATTAAGGTCGAACGCTACAAACTTGAAAATAAATCCGCGCTCAAAGGTCAGATAGTTTTTACGGGCTCATCACTCATGGAGATGTTTCCTATTAACAAGCTGCTCGCCGAGCACGGCGATGACACCGTCATATACAACCGCGGCATCGGAGGCTTTATCTCCGACGAGCTTTTAAAGGTGATTGACGTGTGTGCCACCGATTTGAAGCCGTCCAAGGTGTTTATCAACATCGGAACCAACGACCTTAGCTGGTCAAGCATCCCGATAAGTCAGCTCATGGACAATTACGACAAAATCCTGTCCACCATTGAGGCTGCCGTTCCGGGTGTGCGCATCTATCTCATGGCTTACTATCCAGTCAACTACGAGGCTGCCGCCGAGGAAATGAAGGAGTGCTTAAAAATCCGCACCAACGAGAAAATCAACGCAGCCAACATCGAGGTTGAAAAGCTCGCCGCAAAGCACCACCAGCGCTACATTGACATTAACCGCAATCTGAAGGATGAGCTTGGCAGGCTTAAAGCCGAGTACACCATCGAGGGAATGCACATCAACGAGGATGGCTACCGCGCAATATACGATGACATCATGAAATATGTAAAAGAGTAAAAAATGCCCCATATCATACTGATTTATCCCTTTAAAATGGAGACGTATCGGTCTGATACGGGGCATTTTTATATTTTTACGCAAGGTGCAGCACATCTATGAGCAGAACCCACACAAGTCCGTAGTACGCGATAACCGCAACGAGGTCATTCACAGTTGTGATGAGCGGTCCCGACGCCACGGCAGGATCAATCTTAATCTTGTGGAAAAGCATCGGCACAAGCGTACCGACAAGGCTCGATATGACCATCGCTGCCATGAGTGCCAGTCCGACGCAGCCTGAAATCATAAATGAGTATCCTGCCGTATTGTGCTTAAAGAACCGGATGTACACTCCGATAAACGCAAATGACAGCACTCCGAGAATCATTCCGTTGGAGAATCCCACGCGCGCCTCCTTGCCGACAAGCTTTAGCTTCTCCCCTGCCGAGAGTTTCTCATCCATGAGAACACGGATTGTCACCGCAAGCGACTGTGTTCCGACATTTCCTGCCATGTCGAGTATGAGCGACTGGAAGCATATCACAATCGGCAGCACCGCGACAACCGTCTCGAATATTCCGACAACCGAGGAGACTCCGATTCCTAAGAACAGCAGAATTATGAGCCACGGGAGTCTTTTTTTCACACTTGTAAAGGTCGACTCCTCTAAATCCTCCTGCTCGGTGAGACCTCCGAGCTTTGCATAGTCCTCGCCCATCTCGTCATCGACAGCCTCGACTACATCCTGCGCCGTGATTACACCGATAAGCTCGCCCTCATCCGTCAGAACAGGAATCGAATCCTCGGCATAATCCTTCAAGCGCTCAATGCAGTCGCTTATCTTTTCATGGTCAGTCACATACGGGTAGGACACGCTTATGATGTCCTCAAGCGGCGTGTTCTCCCTCGCTATTATCAAATCCTTCAAATCTATCGCACCGCAGAACTTATCCTTCTCATCGAGTACATACACGGTAGAGATATTGTCGTTCTCGCCCGCCTGCTTCACAAGCTCGCGCATCGCCTGACGCACGGTCAGGTTATTGTGAATGACGATATAGTTCGTCGTCATTCTGCTTCCCGCCTCGTCATCCTCGTAGGAGAGAATCATTTTGATGTCGTGGCTTGAATCCTCATCGAGGAGCTTAACCAGCTTCTCCTGCGTCGTGTCGTCGAACTCATCGAGAACGTCGACCGCGTCGTCCGAATCCATGTAGGAAATGACCTTCGCAGCCCTGTCCATGCCAAGCTCCTTGAGGTATTCGTCAGGATCTTCAATATAGCTGATAATCTCAGCCACGCGCTCCGCCCCGAGAATCGGGTACAGCTTCTTCCTCTCCTCCTCCGAGAGCTCCTCGAACGCCTCCGCAATATCGTTCTCATGGTAATCCGACAATTTATCAAGCAGCTCCGCCTGATTCATCGGCGTGCGGAACAGCTTTAAAATCTCTTCAACAAAATTGTGTTCGCTCAAAATTTTCTTTGTCATCACATTGCCTCCCTTTCAAAAAAATACCGCCACATCTTCTGCGGCGGCAAAAAGGCAATATGAAACAGACGCAGTTCAGTGTCCACACCTGACAAGCTGCGCCATGATATTCATATGTCTGCCACCGCAGATAATACTTCGACCTGTACTGTCGCAACTGTCCATGCAGTCCACCTCCTGATAATTTTTACTCAAAATACGGAAATCCTTCCGCGTACGGATTTTTACTCCGTATGATATTGTACTTCCTTATATATTAACATGTCAATCAATTTCATGTAAAATAGTAAATAGTAAATCATGATTTAGTAAATCATACTTGACTATTTTATTTGAGCTGCACAATAACTTTTTATCCGTCAATCAGATGTCCTTCATCCACGTTTCTTTGAATCAGTGCCCTCGCATACTCCCAAAGCTCCTCCGAGCCCTCGTGCACTCTCGCATTTCTCTTTAGCACCTGCGATGCCTTTATTCCGTGTTCCTCCCACGCAATACCATTCGTAGCATCATTGAGCAGAAGCGGCTGAATTTTATCAAGAACATTTGCAAACTTAGCCTCAGGTGTCTCCATCGCCTCGAACTCATCCCACAGCTCTCTGTACTCCTTCGCCTGCTCCTCGGGAAGAATTGCATAAATACGCTCTGCCGCTTTAAGCTCACGCGCTCTCTTCGTCTTATTTCCTTCCGCGTCATACGCGTATGTGTCCCCGGCATCAATCTCAATGACATCGTGCATGAGCACCATCTTCATCGTCTTTAGCACATCTATGGGCTCATTCGAGTACTCCGCAAGCACAAAGCACATGACCGCAAGATGCCATGAGTGCTCCGCGTCGTTCTCCTTCCTGCTCCCGTCACTGATATAGGTCTGCCTTGTTATCTTTTTGATTTTGTCGAGCTCCATTATAAACGCAAGCTGCTTTTCCAAATTTTCATTCATTGTTATGCCCGCCTTTCAGTTGCGCGTCCACAGCATTCCCCTTGCGACGCGCTTCTCCACATCCCTGAAATGATTTCCCTCATTCCACTCGAGCACACTCTCCGTGCCCTGCATATCAAGGATTTCCTTCTGCCTGCGGATGTTCTCGCCAACCCGCGCCATGACCG
>UQZF01000213.1 GCA_900545455.1 uncultured Eubacteriales bacterium | reverse complement strand
TTTTTTTTCAAGCAGAAGACGGCATACGAGATCGCCTTAGTCTCGTGGGCTCGGAGATGTGTATAAAGAGACAGTATACGTATCGTGCTCTTTCTGCGTTATGACACCCTCCGAGAGTGCGAGTGAAAGCTCGTCGAGGTCGAGCACAACGGGGCTTTCATCGCCCGTCACGACGACATCGAGGAATGCGTCAAGGAAGGAGGCATCGCCGTCCGGCGCGACATCGTTGTGCTTGGTGATGTCAAAGTAGCACTGGAATATGTTGTTCTCTCTGTCGAACATGGCGGTGAGCACAACGTGTGGTCTTTCGATTGAACGGTATCGGGCGCTTCAAGTCCGACGAAGGAAATGAGACCGATTCCACCCTCGAAGTATTCGTCCTTGTGATATATGTGTCGGTATGTCCTCTGCGCATCGCTGTACCATTCGGCACGGCTCAAGGTCTTTTTCTTTATCTGCAATGTGGAGTCCTCGTTTCGTTAAAAAGTTATGATAGATTGTATCAACTGTAAACTCTTAAATCAAGCGCCATCTGAATTTTAATTATGATAAATTTCCCATTTTACTCAAAATGTCAAGCGCCATCATGTAGCATCTGGTATAGTTACAGTATCATATGATGATTTTCGTAAGGAATGGAGATAACAATGCAGAATATGAAGCTTCTTGTGGCTGCGCTTGAGTATATTGAGAATCATTTGAGCGATGAGATCAGTACGGCGGATGTAGCCGCAGCATGTTTTAGCTCTAAATCCACAATCGAAAAACTTTTTCGCTGTGTACATGGCGTGTCGGTGCATGAATATATAATAAGAAGGCGGATGATGTTTGCGGCAAGAAAGCTGTCGCAATGTCCGCAGCTTCCGATTATAGATATTGCACTTGAGTACGGCTACAGCACACACGAATCCTTTGCGCGCGCGTTTGAATCAGTATGGAACTGTAAACCATCGGAATTTCGCAATCTGAAATTTACCGAATTATTTCCGCGGCTTAGTGTGCCGCCAAAGGAAGGAGAAAAATATATTATGCAGAGAAGACATGTGGACATCAACGAGCTGTACGATCTTTTTCAGGAGAGGAAAGAGTGCTATTTTGTCATGACGGATATACGCAACATGATGACTATCAACGATATTTCAAGAAAGGCGGGCGACCTCGCAATCTTAGAGCAGATGCGCCGAATGACCGCCGCCTGCGGTGAAAATGACGTCGTGTTCAGGATAGGCGGGGATGAGTTCTGCATCCTGACCGACAGCACCGATGAAAAGTATGCGGCAGAGGTTGTGGAGAAGGTAAAGGCAGAGAACGGAAAGAGCTTTGAGTACGAGGATAAGCAGATTCCGCTCAATCTCTGGGTATCGTATGCAAGGCTTGACGGCTGCGGACGATACGATGAGGTGTTTGCCGGACTTCACAACGCCATCAGGGACGGAAAAGTGGATTAGGGTGCGCGGATATTTAGTTGAATAATTTGCAAAACAATGATAAAATAGCTATATCGCTACAGCGATATAGCTATTTGCATATAGGGGATTTGGGTATATAGCGGTATAAAATAATTGAGGGAGGTGTGGCGTGTGATAATATATCATGGTTCCGACCATATTATAGAGAAGCCCGAGTACGGCAGGGGCGGCTATTCCAACGATTTCGGGCGAGGCTTTTATTGCACCGAGAGCCTGCAGCTTGCTAAGGAGTGGGCGTGTGCCAAGGATTGTGACGGGTATGCGAACAGGTATGAGCTTGACATGGCGGGGCTTGCGGTTTTGAACCTCAACAGTGATGAGTACGGAATACTCAACTGGCTGGCATTTTTGACAAGGTACAGAAGCTATTGGCAACAGAAGAGCATTGCGGAGCAGGCGAAGGAGTATTTGCAGAAGAATTTTTTGCCGGATATATCGGGTTACGATGTGATTGTGGGGTACAGGGCGGACGATTCCTATTTTTCGTTTGCGCAGGATTTCATAATGGGGACGATTTCGCTCGCACAGCTCGGACAGGCGATACACCTTGGAAAATTGGGCGAGCAGATTGTGTTAAAGAGCAGACGTGCATTTGACAGACTGTCGTTTTTGTCGTATGAGGAGGCGGATGCGGCAGAATACTTTCTTAAAAAGACGCAGAGGGACAGGGAGGTGAGAAAAGAGTACCGCAGGCTTTCGGAGCTTTCCGCCGAGGTCGACGATATATATATGATTGATATTATGAGAGGGGGCATGAAAAATGGCGATGTGCGCTTACGATGAGGAATATCTTCCGCTCGCACAGAGGGTGCTCGGAGATATGCTTGATTATGCGGTAAATACGCTGAATTATGAGCTTGGCAGATTCTACAGGCTCTTTATAATCAGCGGGGTAGCGGCGCAGTTTGAGATTGGCAATCCGGCGTATGCTGCCGGAAAGAACGGCTGTGAGGTTGCGAAGGAGGTCATCGGGTGCAGTGGGCTTTCAGTGCCGGATACGGAGGATGTCATGTATCTTGACAAGTCGCCTGAGTACTGGACGGGCTGGGCACTCGGCTACTATCAGTGGAAGCGATGCGAGACATTTAAGAGCATTGAGCGTGTCGTGCCCGTCGATATGGTATGCTCCATGTACTATCCGATGCACGAAGCCGACATAGAAAAGTTCGTGATTGTCATGGATGAAAAAATGGGCACGGCACAGTCATCACAGCTTAGAAGGCTCAGAGCATACGCAGGGCTCTCACAGCGGATGCTCGCCGAGGCATCGGGGGTTCCGATAAGGCAGATTCAGCTCTTTGAGCAGGGAGAGCGGAGCATCAACAGGACGCAGGCGGAGACGCTCGTGCGGCTTGCCAACACACTTAAATGCTCTCCCTCAGACCTGCTTGAGAAGCCCGTCATATTTCCTTGTAATAGCTCATCAGACACAGCTCAAGCAAAAACAAATCCTCGTGATTTTTGAGTGACATTCCGCAAAGCTCCTCAATTTTTTCGAGGCGGTATATCAGAGATTGGCGGTGAAGGGAGCACAGGCGTGCGGTCTCGCTTATGTTGTAGTTGCAGTTGATATAAGTGCGCAGCGTCTCGATGTAGTCGGTATTTTTCGCGATGTCGTGGTCGATGAGGCGGCTTAATATTGCCGTTGAGCGCGCCTGAATTTCGGCATCGCTCTGAAGCAGGGAGACCGCCTTTGAGAGTATGGAAGCCTGGAAGCAGCTTCTTGTCCAGCTTGCGGGAGCGACTGCGGTGGCTGCCTTTGCGCTGATTGTCATGGGCTTTGCATTTTTTGTCATAAAAGTGACAATGGGGCTTCGCGTTGACAAAAAGGTTGAGATAGAGGGACTTGACCATGAGGAACATGGGCTTTCAAGTGCTTATGGAGACTTCGTGTTAAGCGATTACAGTGATATTATTAACAATGATGCAGTTAAGGGCGAAAATAGTGAAAATGCGGAGAACACTGAACTTGCACCTCTGCATCTGGCAGTTCCGGTTGAGAGGGCAGCTGGCGTGCTGTCGAAGGTTGAGGTTATAATGAAGCTTGAGCGCTTCGAGAGCTTTAAGAGAGCTATGAATGAAATCGGAGTCACGGGTATGACGGTGAGCAAGGTTGCAGGATGCGGAATGCAGCTTGTGCAGTCGGAATATTACCGAGGTTCTCAGATGGAGATTAACCTTCTGCCAAAGCTGAAGGTTGAGATTGTTGTCGCAAAGGTTCCGGTTGAGCTTGTTGTCAACACGGCGCGAAAAGTACTTTACACGGGACATATCGGTGATGGAAAAATATTTGTCTATGATGTGAGAAATGTCGTGAAGGTGCGCACCGGTGAGGTAGATTACGAGGCGATGCAGGGAACAACAGAATAGAATAAGAAGCGGGCTGACACTTTATGTGCCTGCCCGCTTGATTAATTGTTATGAATTAACAAAGATTTGTGTAATTGACTT
>UQZF01000212.1 GCA_900545455.1 uncultured Eubacteriales bacterium | reverse complement strand
CCCCTCGTCCGCCCCGGGCATCGGAAGCTTTCCCATAAAAGGCAGCGTCTCCTCGACATACTGGATGTTCTCGTCGTCATCCTCGGGAAAATACATCGCAAAAAGGTGAATCTCCCCGCGCACGATGAGCTCATCCGACGCAGGCTTCGTCTCGACATTCCTAAGCTCGGGCGATGACCATATCACGTTCCCGATGTTCGGCTTGTTAGCCGAGAGCTCATACTGCTCCCTTATCCTCAAAATATCCCTCTTGTTCTCGACCATTGCAAGAAGCCCGATATTCTTTTTCAGGCAGCACACGTCGGAATTTTCGATTTCGACCGCCGCAGGGGACACATATGTATTCTCGCCATACACCTCGAGCGCAATTATCGCCGACACGCTTATCTTTCTTCCGTTTATGATGCTGATGCTTAAATCCTCGAGGGAAGAGCTGCACTTTAACGTGTCGCCCGAGGTCAGTCCCGGCACATTCACCGTCTCGCCGAACTCGATGCTGCCGTCCATGCAGTCGAGCGGTGCCCCTGCGCCGTCCGTCCGGTAAAGCATGGAGAATTTGAGCCTGCCGTTCACGGAAGCCTTGCCGTCCCCCGCCTTCAAGCCCTCAATGACAATCTCCCCGCAATCGGTTATTCTCTTTAATATATCCGGCTTGCTGTCCGGCACTATGAAGTCATCATCTAGCGTAATCTGAGCCTCCGCCTTTCCGCAGATATGGTTCATGCTTATATTTTTCCGAACTATCTCCACAAAAAATCCCCCATATCATATATTTATATGTATATAATATGAGGGATTTGATTTCTTTATGCTATTTAAAAATTCGTATAACTATTCATAACATCATTCGCTATCTATTATCCTCGTTAAAAACCTTCTCTGCCTCACAATACTCTTCGAGTGATATTCCCATCATCTCACAAGCTTTTTCAATAGAAACATTATTAATAGTCACAAAATTATTAACTATTCTGTATAGTTCTGATGCCTTACCCACCTGTCGTTCTGTCGTTCTCAATTTTCTTTCTTCCTCTTCATGATTATATTCCAATATGCTTGTCATTTCTACCTCCGCACGGTTTTTCTTTAAAAAATCCGAAAGTATTCCATCACTTATACACCTATCTACCGCAGCCTTAACAGCTTTATCCAGTGAACCTAGTTCTTCCTTGTATTTTCTCACCATAGCAACATACTGTGCATAATCCCTGAGTGTGTGGCAATGTTCCATAAGTGACGAATTTCTTCCATAGTTTACATTCAGCACCGTCACTATCAACTCAAGAGACGGATTATTCACCTTCGTTTCAAACGCATCTGACAATCTGTACTCACTTCTGTCCTCTATGTTCCTCTCGCCATTATAAAACATTATAAAATTCGGTGTCGGAATCTTCTGTACTACCGATGAATATAACGACTTGGTTTCTATAATCTTGTTATATTCCGATGCAATATAAATTAAATCTCTTAGTGGAATGTTAGGATTGAATGTTGATTGATGTTCATACAGATAAATACCTGTATTGAGTAAAAATGCAAGGTCATTCTTCATTCCCATATACACATCATTATCCAATGTCACTATCTGCAGATCGTCCTGGTTATCATAACTCTTGCCTGACACTGCATTATACAGTTCAAGAAGTCTCTCCTTATCAGAAAATAACATCCTGAATACCGTATCCTTATAATTGCGATTAGATGCCGGGGATATTGCACCACTTAATAAACTATCTGTTTCTGTCTTTGCGTTCTTTACAAATTTCATCAAAATACCTCCTGTATTTTTTTGCAGGAGATATCCCAACTGTTCTTTTGTCCATGAACTATATCAGTTGTCTCCTGCTGTGTTAATGGATTTTCAAGCATAGACCTCTGAATATTCATCACAAAACGGATAAAAGAAATATAGAACTTCAAGAAACATGCTTTGTATTGAGAATAACATATCTTCCTCTGCATGTCAATATCCTGTATGATACAAACAAAAAAGAGCAAAGAATGTGCCTTGCACATTCTCGCTCCTGCTGTAATCTTATCTGAATACCACGCTCTGCCCGGAGTCCTCGAGCTTCACAACCACATAGGGATAGGTCGCAAGCTTGTTGACCGCCTCGCCCTGACTCGGTCCGATGAGCTCCGAGTCAAAATACACCGCATTGTCAGCCATAGACACCTCCTTAACGGCTATCGAGTAGCCTCCGCTGTTCTGCCTGCCGTAGCCCCTTGCTATGTAGAGCCAGCCGTCAGCCGAGTATGTAATCCTGAAATCCTCGCTCTTTTTCGACTCAATTTCAGCCGCAAGCTCCTTCGGTACATCATCAAAACTTACCACCGTAAAGTCGACGGGCACAAGCTCTGCCTCCTTCTCATCCTTATCACAGCCTGACATAAACATCATTCCTATGGCGGTCATCATAAGCATAAGTGCCGATAATATTCTTTTTTTCATGTAACCATCCTGCCACAATTGCTCTTTCAAGTCATTGTATGCCGATGCCGTATAAAAATATTCCGCTCACAGATTAATTGGAGGTCTTATTTGAAAAATCATACCTCACATCATCAGCTCCTTCAACGAGATTTACCGTGTAGCTCTTGACGGTCGTCCCGCTGACCACAATAAATGTGTGCTGTCCCGTCACCATCGCAAAGTCGAGCGGTGCGACTCCGAGATATGAGTCGTCAAAATAGATTATCGCGCCCGTAGGTCCGTCGATGTAGACGCGGTTCTTCGTGCTCACGATGGTTGTCGTCTCCGTCTGCGCACTTGCAGTCGTGGCAGCCGCAGTCGTCGTCTCCTGCGTGCTTGTACTCTCCTCTATCTTTTTGAGGTTAATGTTAACCTTCTGATAATCAGCCTTAATCTCAACCTTCTGCTCATAATTTTCATAACCGTCGGCACTTGCTCGCACAGTGTAGGTTCCGACCGGAAGCGTCAGCATTCCGTCGGAATAGTCGGTCTCCTTGCCGTTTAAATACAGATTTGCGTCCTCAACATTGATGTCAAAGAGCACATTGCCGTTCTCAACCGTATCTGCAACAAATTCGGAAAAATCAACCGTCGTCACCTGATTTTGGTTGACTGTGACGGTCTTGGCTCCGTAGTAGCCGTCCTTGGACACCGACACCTTGTACTCACCCTCAGTCATGGTAATCATCATATTCTTCTCTATCGTCTTGATATTTTCGCTTCCTATGTTGACATATCCTCCGACGAACAAGTCAACTCCCGTGAGGTTTATGTAGCCATGTCCTCTCGTGACAACTATAGATACAACCTTGCCGTCCTTCTCATAGAGATTTAAAACATCCATGGGTGAAAGCTGCTCCGGCGTAATCAGTTCATTGCCGGACACAACCACAACACTTCGCGAGTACTCATAATTCTTGTTGTATATCGTAATTCTTCTGTATGATGTATTCACCGAAGCGTCCGATACCGCAAGATGTCTTATTACCTCATCGGATATATGTATCTCCTTCACGGTACTGCTTGCCGCGTCAAATGTAATGTCAACAACATTTCCCGCATTAAGCTGTGCCATGGTCATCGCATTTCCGTACTCCGTGTAAATAAGCGCAGGCTCCTGAACATAGAAGGTGTAATCAAGCTCATCCTCATAAGTTCTGACAGACAGTCTTTTCGTGTCTGCATCGACGTAGGTTATGACTGCAAGCTCAGTGCGCAGATCTGTCGGCACCGTAGGTGCATTGATAATGGGTGCCGTGGAGCTCTCCCGGCTCTGTGTGTTCTTCACTCCCGTCGTACTCCCATCCTTCGATGATGCCTCAGACCCAAACAAAAATGCACACAGCACGATTCCCACTACAATGAGTGTCCCTAAAAAAAAGTTTTGAAGCTTATTATTCATCCATAGTTCCTTTCCATTTCACAATCAGCCGTAAAGCGTCCTCACGAACTCTCTTCTCA
>UQZF01000211.1 GCA_900545455.1 uncultured Eubacteriales bacterium | reverse complement strand
CACGATAGAGCAGCCTGAGAGCATTGAAACAACGGCCGGTGTTGACCTGAGTGTGTCGGGGGATGAAATCACGGCAGATGAACCGGAGGTGTTCTTCGTGTATGTGTGTGGGAAAGTTGCAGAGCCGGGGGTATATGAGGCAGAGCAGGGTGCAAGAGTGTATGAGCTGATAGAGATGGCCGGCGGAGTATCGGATACAGGATGCCTTGAAGCACTTAATCTTGCAGAGCATGTGTATGACGGACAGAAATTATATGTCCCGGATTATGATGAATATGTACAGTCCGGAATGAATACATATACAGGTAATGATGAAAAAGGGACAGGTCTTGTGAACATTAACACCGCAGATGCAGACGAGCTCATGACGCTTCCGGGGATAGGAAGCTCGAGGGCACAGGCGATTATTGAGTATAGGGAAGCTAATGGAGGCTTTGGGGCGGTTGAAGATATTATGGGTGTGAGCGGAATTAAGGAAAGTGCTTATTCTAAAATAAAAGATTTGATATGCGTAAGATAGAAAAATAATTCGGAATGGAGAAGAGTATGGCTGATAAGGTATTGGTGGTTGACGATGAGAAGTTGATTGTGAAGGGAATAAAGTACAGCTTAGAGCAGGACGGAATGGAAGTGTTCTGTGCTTATGACGGTAAGGAGGCTTTAGAGCTTATAAAGGCTAACAATTATGATATTGTGCTTCTTGATGTGATGCTGCCTGAGATGGACGGCTACACGGTATGTCAGCAGGTGAGAGAATTCTCGGATGTGCCTATTATCATGATTACGGCTAAGAGTGAGGACATGGATAAGATATTAGGTCTTGACTACGGCGCTGACGATTACATGACCAAGCCTTTCAACATACTCGAGGTGAAGGCGAGAATCAAGGCAATAAAGAGAAGAAACAGACATATTGTATCTGCCGAACCCGGAACGAGAATCATTTCAGGCAACATGGTGATGGACAGAAATAACAGACGTGTCTATATAAAAGGGAGAGAGATAAGCCTCACAACCAAGGAGTACGATGTGCTTGAGCTTCTCGTGACCAATCCTAATAAGGTGTACGGACGTGATATGCTGCTTAATCTTATATGGGGATATGATTATCCCGGCGATGCAAGAACGGTTGACGTTCATATAAGAAGACTGAGAGAGAAGATTGAAGTCAACCCGAGTGAACCTGAATATGTTCATACCAAGTGGGGAATGGGATATTTCTTTAAGCAGTAGGAGAGCTCTATGAAGAATAAGCTTCTGCATGTATGGCAGATAATAAGAAAACATTTATTCAGTATAAGATGTATGACGGCAGTTGTTGTGCTTGCCTCTGCGATGGTACCGCTTTTAATCGTTAAAAGTGTCGTCGCTGACAAATTGTTCACTAGAGAAATCGAACAGCTTGGCACACGGCTTCTCAACACGGGAAATATGCTTGCGGCTGATATCGGCAAGAACGGATATTTTGATAAACAGTATGATGGGGCGATCAACGCGCAGATAGAGCAGGTTTCGTATAATTATTCGGGACGAATAGTTATTGTGGCATCCAATTATGTTGTAGTTAAGGATACTTATATTGATCAGGAAAACAAAATACTTGTATCGTATGAAGTCAATCAGGCATTTCATGGTATCGTGACAAACAATTATGACAAGGAGTATGGAATAGTTGAACTCACGATGCCTATATATGCTGCTGACAGCACGACGATAATAGGCGTGCTGATGTTTGCCGTGCCGGATACATTGGAGAGGGGTAGTCTTAAGTATGTCAACAATATTATGAGTTATGCATGTGACATTGTGCTTGTAATTATGATTTTGGCGGCGGCAGCGTATGCTTTCGGAATCAGCAGGCCGCTTTCCAAGCTTGCGGAGTCGATTCATGGTATAACGAGCGGATACATGGACAAGAGGCTTGACGAAAAAAAGGGATTGGGTGAGATATGTGTTGTGTCGACAGAGGTTAACAAGATGCTTGAACGACTGAAGGCACTTGACGATTCGAGACAGGAATTTGTATCGAATGTATCTCACGAGTTAAAGACACCCATCACTTCAATCAAGGTGCTTGCGGATTCACTTAATGGTCAGGATAATGTGCCGATTGAATTGTATAAAGAATTTATGAATGATATAGTCGAGGAGATTGACAGGGAAAGCCAGATTATAAATGACCTGCTTTCACTCGTAAGGATGGATAAGACATCGGCAGAGCTGAATCTGGCACCCCAAAATATGAATGAGCTTGTTGAACATGTGCTAAAGCGTCTTAAGCCGATTGCGGCAGAAAAAAATATAGAGCTTGTGTTGGAGAGTTTCAGACCTGTTGTGGCTGAGGTTGATGAAGTTAAAATGACACAGGTTATAACGAATCTGGTTGAGAATGCCATCAAGTATAATGTTGCCAATGGATGGGTGAGAGTGTCTGTTAATGCAGACCATAAGTTCTTCTATCTTACAGTTGCCGACTCAGGTATAGGTATACCTGATGACAGCAGGGATAAGATATTTGAGCGTTTTTATCGTGTTGACAAGGCGCGTTCGCGCCAGACGGGAGGAACAGGGCTTGGACTGGCAATAACCAAGTCGGTAATTCTTATGCATAAGGGTGCAATCAGAGTGTATAGCAAGGAAGGCGAGGGAAGTACATTCACTGTGCGAATACCTCTTACACAGGCAAAGAAGAACAATACATTATAAAACAATGTATATGGAAATGGAGAATTGTGTGAACAGATTAGTATTAAAGAGAGTGATATTTGTTCTACTCGTATGTTTTTGTACGGTATTCACCGGTGCTTGTGCGAATGGAGACAACGCAGATGCAAGACAGCCCGGGGAAAATGAATATCTTGTGTATTATCTGGACAGGACGGGAAGGGCGCTCGGAAACGAGATTCGAAAGTCGAATGTTGCGGCGGATAATACGATGGAGCTGCTTGACGATTTGACTTATATGATGAGACAGCCGGAGGATACTGAACATACAAGTACATTTAAAGACGAGATATTGATTGTTGATACACAGCTTAAGGATGAGGTACTTTCAGTGTATTTTACCGATTCGTATAACAAGCTGTTTGCCGAGGATGAAGTGATGTTCAGGGCGGCTTATGTCAAGACGGTCACACAGATTCAGGGCATCAAGTATGTATGTTTTTATGTGAATGAACAGCCGCTTATGGATGCCCTCGGAAAAGCTGTGGGGATAATGCTTGCGTCAGACTTTATGGAGGACATAGGCACAGGGACATACAGAACTTGGGTTGATTTATCATTGTACTATGCTGATTCGGATTCGGATAAGCTTGTTCCGGAGAGGATTACGGTGGGTTACGGAAGAGATGCTTCCATCGAACGTGTTATTATAGAACAGCTTATAAAGGGACCGGGGGAGGAGAATCATCTGAGAACGGTTCCGGCAACACTCACGCTCCTCAGCGTGAACACCAGGGACGGAGTGTGCTATGTGAACTTTGATTCAACACTTACGGATGTGGTGCTCCCGGTGTCACCGGCGGTGACAATATATTCAATAGTCAACTCATTGTGTGAACTTTCAACAGTCAATAAAGTTCAGATATCGGTAAAAAGCAATACCAACATCATGTTTCGCGACACAATAGATCTTTCCTCACCATTAGAGAGGAGTCTTGACATTATTGAAACACAAAAAAATTAAAAGACCTTTACTCCCGGCATTCATATTTATGGCTGCCGGGGTGGTCTTACGGATAAATGCCGTACCGCCGCAGATTGCAATCCTGTTTTTTGCGGCAGGCATTACACTTGACGCCGCGTTTTGTATTTTCAGGCGGAAGCGGCAGAACAGAGTTATTTTTATTCAGCTTCTTATTTTTATCTTTTTATTTATATTTGGTTATTTCATTACATTTTCCCACGACATATCGGACAACCGCTTTAGAAATCTTGAAGGGCAGTTAATGGCTCGCATTGATAA
>UQZF01000210.1 GCA_900545455.1 uncultured Eubacteriales bacterium | reverse complement strand
TTTTTCCCTGTCCGAACTGTATAATCTCATCAAGACCTCTAAGGCTCTCAAGCACGAAGCTGCTGAGTTCACCGGACATACCTCGGAATTTCATTCCGTCGTCGCCGCCCAGCCTGCTCATTATAAGAGGAATGACAATTCCAACCACAAGATAAGCGCACAGTGCAATAAGCCCGAATACAGGATGAAAGCTTCCTATAAAAAGACACATGATTATTGTAAAAAGAAATGCTATACATATCGGTGAAATTGTATGTGCGTAAAACACCTCCAAAAGCTCAATGTCGGATGTAATTATTGATATAAGATTTCCTCTGTCCCTGCCTTCAAGCTTCGCCGGACATAATTTTCTTAAAGCACCGAACACCTTATCCCTTATAAGTGCCAGAAGCTTGAACGCAATAAAATGATTACATCCCTGCTCTGCATAGCGAAGTCCTGCTCTTATGAGTGCAAACAACACCATACAGGTGAAAATAACTGCCACGTTCATGCCGTTAAAGCCTAAATAAGATAAAAGTGCATATCCGGCAAGTATTGTAATGAATGATGCGCACAGATGTCCTGCAAGTCCCATCGTAACTGCTCCGACCATGAATCCGGAAAGAGACTTAACAAGCCCGATAAGCCTCATACATACTGTAAGTCCACTTCTTGGATTCTTTATAGCTGCATCCGTATTTTCACTTTTTCTGTTATTTATCTCATTTTTCAAGTTTAGCCGACCTCCCTTCCGAAATTTTCAAGGCTCTGCTGTGCATTCCACAGCCTTGCAAATTCCCCATTCCTTGTAATCAGCTCTTCACATGTGCCATTCCCAGCAATATCTCCCTTTCTCAGCACATAGATACAGTCCGCGTTCTTTACATTCGCAAGTCTGTGCGAGATAAGTATAATTGTCTTTGTCTTAGAAAGCTCCATGACAAGCTCCATAATATCATTCTCACTCTCAACATCAATGTTCGAGGTTGCCTCATCAAATATATAAATCGGCGTATCATGAAGCAGTGCCCTCGCGATTGAGAGTCTCTGTCTCTGACCACCGGAGAAGTTACTACCTGCCTCACCTACTGCAGTGTCAAGCCCCTGCTGCTCCGAAAGGAATGCATCAAGCTTAACTTCTTTTAACGCGTCCCAGAGCTTAGCATCGTCGGCATCAGGATTTCCCATAAGAAGATTGTCCCTCACAGTCCCCTTAAACAGCAGGCTGTTGTGGCTTATATAAGTTATATTTTTCATAAGGCTGTCCTCTGAAATATCGGAAAGTTCAACTCCGCCGATTGTCACAGAACCGGTATATCCTTTATTTCTTCCCATAAGTATCGCCGAGAGGGTCGATTTACCACAGCCGGACTCTCCGACAACTGCCGTCAGTCTATCCTTCTTAAATGTCACATTGATGCCGTGAAGTATCTCCCTGTCCCTTTCGTATGAATAGTGCAAATCGCGGCAGACAATATCGCCATCGCCGCACGCCGCCTTTGCTGCTGCAGCGTCACTTCCGTTCTCCGGCTGTGGATTTTTTCCATTGTCATTTCCCGGCTTCGGAAGCTCGAGAAGCTTGAAAATCTTGTCACTTGCAGCCATTCCGTTCATCGCAATATGGAAAAATGAACCTAACTGTCTCATCGGCAGGAAGAAATCTGCTGCGAGAAGAATAATTAAAAGACAGCCCGACAAGTCGACCTTGCCTGCATTGAACTGGCTGATTGCAAGTATCATCCCAAGTGCCGCACCACCATAAGCGATGAAATCCATAATCGTTATTGAATTAAGCTGCATGGTAAGCACCTTCATGGTAATCTTACGAAACTTCTCGGACTCCTCGTTCATCTTCTGATGCTTGTACGCATCCGCACTGTACACCTTGAGTGTCGTGAGCCCCTGAAGATTTTCAAGAAACGTATCTCCGAGTGCCGTGTACTGTCCCCAGTACTTTGACAGCAGCTTCTTAGCCCATGTCTGCACAAGTGCTATGGAAACCGGAATAAGCGGCACACATACAAGAAGCACCACCGCGGACAGCACATTTATCCTCACAAGCACCACAAAAAGTGTGAGCGGTGCAAGCATGGCATAAAAAAACTGCGGAAGATATGCGCCAAAATATGTCTCAAGCTGGTCCACGCCCTCTACAGCTACCTGTACTATCTCTGATGTCTGTACACTCTCTTTATAGCTAAGTCCTATTCTCAAAAGCTTCTCATATATCTTCTCACGTAACGTCTTCTTGACAGCCTTGGAAGAGAGATAGCTCATCCTTGAAGACAATCCGGCACAGATATATCTTATAACAACAGCCGCTGCTATCACTGCAACAACAGCACCAAAGCCGTTGTCCTCACCATTATACAGCTTCATAAGCAGCCTTGTGACCGCCGTCATCATCGCTATATTAGCGGCAAGCGACACCCACTGACATGCCACATTGCCCGCAATATATTTCTTACTCCCGCTGACCGTGTTAATCAGCCTTTTGTCCATCATCATGTGTTATGTAACATCTCCTTTTCATAATACATTTTTTCTGTTATTTTAAAATATAAGACAACAAAATGCCGAGCGTAAACGCATCGGCATTAGTATGGTAGCACAAAAGTTAGTTTTATGCAATATTTATTAGTTTGGTATAATTTGTTTTATTTATAATACTGTTTCCTTATAAATGCATGGATACGCAGGATTGATTACCACACAACACTTAATTTATTTTCCAAAACCTTTTTTGGAAGATCCTATTCTCTCAATAAGTCCTCTATCCTTTAGCTCCTTTAATCTTGCAGCTATTGTTTTTCTGCTTACATTAAAGATAGCTGCAAGCTATGTAACAGTATAATCCGGATGAATCGTTAGAAGTTTAAGTAATTCATTCACCTTATCGTTCACTTCATCCATTGACTTCATACTTGTATTATCGTTTATTTTATTTTTACGATACATATTCACCCTAAAGTCCCCATCAAAGTCAAACAATTCCGGCTTTGGTAATCCATATTTCTCACATGATTCAAACAACCTTGGTATTCCTGTTCCCCATTTTTCAATAATTTTCATGTATGCAAAAGCTCTTGCAATTGCAGGATTTCTCGGTTTTGAATAACCCTCCATCATTTTGGAAATGGTAACATTATTCAAAAGCATCCCCGGAGAAGTTACTTCCAATCTGTCATCATACAATGCTACCTGTATATTCCCCGACTCAAGATAGTTTCGGTGAGCCACTGCATTTGCAATTACCTCGCGAATACTGTCTGTCGACAGCTCATATACATGCCTTTTATGGTCATTCCCATATTTATTTTTTCGAGCACATATTGATACGCTGATTACATCTGTGATTGAATAGGGCCTTTAAACTCCCTTCTATCAACAAAGTACGCTCGGTTTTTTCCTTTGAATACGCCACATTGAATAACAGGCTGCTGCACCATTCTTCCAGTCAAAAGTGCATAAGCATTCGTCGGATACACTATCCCATCTTTTTCTTTTAATATTCCCCATGAAATCAAAATATTTTTTGTAATATCCTTTATCTTTATTTTTTCACTCTCCTGCCAAGTGTTTTTTATTGCTGTTTCTTTCATGCCCATGCAAAATTTTTCTATCTCATCCTCTGATATTGTAATATCAGAGCATATCTCACTGTCATAGTACAGATTCTGTCCTTCCAATATCAATTCCTTCAACATATAGTCTTCCACATGTCTTGTTGTGCCGGATACTCTTACATAAGTTCCATCAACGATTCCCTGAGATTTGATATAATATGGACGTTGTGCACCCGGGAAAATTTCAACCACAATAACAGTCTTATTATTAACAGTCTGTAATGCCACATCAGGTCTTATTATCGGTTCACAAGCATCGGAAATGGCATTGGTAATGGCATCCATAGTCTTATATAAATTATCAGAATCCATTCCAACTATCTCTAATGTCTTATCATCTATTCCGAAAATAATTTTTCCACCCACCCCATTTGCAAAAGCTACCACCGTCTTCATATATTTTTCGTTTTTTCCG
>UQZF01000209.1 GCA_900545455.1 uncultured Eubacteriales bacterium | reverse complement strand
GCAGAAACCACTTCAGAACCCGTTAGAATTTTCAGGGTTGTTTTACTGTTCAGTTATCAAAGAACTCTGTCCGCTTTCTGTGAGCTTGTTTCGTTCGCATCAGCGACAGCTTGTTTATATTATCACATTCATTTTGCTTTGTCAAGAACTTTTTAAAACTTTTTTTCAAATCCTTTTGGAAACATTCAAGTTCCAATCTTTGGTATTCTATGTAAGTTGTTGTTCCTTCACAGCGAAAATCATGTTACCACATCTCGTGTGGCTTGTCAAGAACTTTTTTAATTTTCTTGACTTGCTGATTCCTTGGCGGAATCTAACGGAGAAGGAGGGATTTGAACCCTCGCGCCGCTATTAACGACCTGCACCCTTTCCAGGGGTGTCCCTTCAGCCTCTTGGGTACTTCTCCAAACAGCCTGACTGTAAATCAGTATTCTGTTATAATCCAGATTCCCGGATTCAGAGCGGAGAGGATGGGATTCGAACCCATGCGCCCGTGAAGACAAACGGTTTTCAAGACCGCCCCGTTATGACCGCTTCGGTACCTCTCCAGTTATTCGCTTTGTTCAGCGCGAGATTTATCTTATCATTAAACCCATTTAATGTCAACACCTTTTTTTAAATTTCTGCAAATTACCACAAATTATGCGTCCAGCCGCATCCAAATCATCAGGTGTCGTTATCTTTATATTGTTATATGAGCCTTTGCACAGTTTCACCTTTACGCCCTCAAACCGTTCAACAACCATGGCGTCATCTGTTATGTCTCTTATATCTTCGCCGTTTTTCTCTGCCGCCTTCATTGCTTTATATGCTGCAAGCACAAGAAGATACCCGAAACACTGTGGAGTCTGTACAGCCCTAAGGCTCGAGCGCACAGGCGTACCGACACAGAACCCATCCTCATCCACTATCTTTATTGTATCCTTCACCGCAACAGCAGGCACACATGCTCCATACTTCCGGACATTATCAAAACATTCTCCAAGGAGTTCTTTGTCTATGCAAGGGCGTGCCCCGTCATGTATATACACATAACTGCTCTCGTCAGCTATTCCGAGCCTCTCTATCTCAACAAGTCCGTTATACACGGAATCATAGCGTTCTGCTCCTCCTGCCGTTATCGAGCATACCTTTGTATAGTTATATTTTTCCACTATATTGTGTCTGCAATATTCTTCATCACCTTGACCGCACACGAGAACAACCGCATCAATATCGCTGTTTTCCATGCACTCGAGAGAATATGAAAGAACAGGTCTGTTCCTAAGCATTAGATACTGCTTAGGAACAGCACTGTTCATCCTGCTGCCTCTGCCTCCCGCAAGGACAATGGCTATATGTCTGCATTTTTTCATTAGACAATCCTGCCTCTCAGACTTTTTTCACCGAGCTTGAGATTAGGAACGGCATTAAGATCCCATCCGGCGCGTGAGCCTGCCATATATTCATAGTAGCCCGCCGCACCTATCATGGCTGCATTATCCGTACAGAAAATCGGGGACGGGTGATAGAACTTAATATTGTTCTTCCTACACTCTTCCTCAAGAGCCGCCCTCAGCGCACTGTTGGATGCCACGCCTCCCGCAACCGCAAGTTTCTTATAACCGTTCTCCTTTGCCGCCTTAACCGCGCGCGAAACAAGTGCATCAACCACAGCGTTCTGGAACGACGCCACAAGATCGGCACGGTTAATCTCCTCACCTTTCATCTCACAGTGGTTGATATAGTTAAGTACAGCGGATTTAATACCGCTGAAGCTGAAATCATACGGCGAGCCGTCAACCTTCGCTCTCGGAAATACAATCGCATTTTTATTTCCTTCCTTCGCGAGCTTATCTACCTTCGGTCCGCCCGGATATCCGAGTCCCACGGCGCGCGCAACCTTGTCAAATGCCTCTCCTGCCGCGTCATCCCTTGTTCTTCCGATAATCTTATACACCCCGTAGTCCTCGACCAAGACAAGGTTGGTATGCCCTCCGGAAACCACAAGACACGTAAACGGAGGCTCCAAGTCAGGATTCTCTATATAATTGGCGCTGATATGCCCCTCTATATGATGAACTCCGACGAGCGGTTTATCCGCTGCAAACGCAAGCGACTTTGCGAACGCAACACCTACAAGCAATGCTCCGACAAGCCCCGGTCCGTATGTAACGGCAACTGCGGTTATATCATCGAGTGTCACTCCTGCCTCCTTTAAAGCCTGCTCCGTAACCTGATTCACCTGCTCCATGTGCTTTCTTGATGCGATTTCAGGTACAACTCCTCCATACAGTGTATGTAAATCAATCTGTGATGATATGATATTTGATAATACAGTGCGCCCGTTTTTTACAACTGCTGCCGCCGTCTCATCGCACGAGCTCTCCAGTGCGAGTATCAAAACATCTTTTTTTTCCGTATCTGCCATTCTATTCACCTTCCACATTCGTCTCCTGTATAACGTCCCAGTACAGGATTTTCCACTCACCATCGTCGCCCTGTCTGAGAGTATACTGCTCGTAAACCTTATTTCTGCTGCCGCCATCCTCAGCAGTATAGTATATTGTCTTCACCCTGGCATACTGTATTCCGTTATCGGTAATATACTCAATATCGGACGCGCGCTGCACGGTATACTCAACTATCGTTTTTTTGTCAGCTTTATAGGCTTCAATCTCTTCCTTGAGTCTTTCCATATATCCATCATAATCATTGTAGGAGAGAAGCTCGCTGTCAAACATGGCTCTCGCATGCTGTGCAAGTCCGTTGAGCTGGTCGTCCGTATACTTTCCATCGTAATACGCCTTTATAATTCTGCTGTAGTAAGTAACGACATCATGAGGGTTGGACGGATAATTCAAATCCATATCTTTCGCGAGTATCTGTCCTACCTCGGAATTGTCAATCGTTGCTTCTTCATTTGATGCCGGCTTCGCCGTAAGGCGGATATAGCACGCCAAAATAACACTCGCAAAGAGTGTCACAACAAGAATCGGTTTCAGAATTTTTGTCTTATCCTTCTTATCTTTCATAGTTTATACCTCTTCAAAATTGAGCGTAACGTGTTTTCCGTCACGTGAGGCAACCGCTGCCGGAAAAATCTCCTGTACCTTATCCATAAATTCCTCGGGATGAGCCATTGAAGGGCTGTAATGCGTGAGCCACATTTCCTTTACATTCGCTGCCGCCGCAATCGACGCTGCCTCATACATTGTCATATGCTTATACTCTCTTGCCTTGGCAAGTTTGTCCGGTTCTCCGTACATTCCCTCACATATAAACAAATCCGAGTCTTTCGCATATGCCGTAATAGTATCCGTCGGTCTGCTGTCCGTGCAGTATGTCACCTTTATGCCCTTCCTCGGTGCTCCCATTACCATATCAGGAGTGTATTCAACTCCTCCCGTCTCTATTATATTACCTTTCTGTAATAAATTCCACATATTGATCGGAATATTGAGTTCCCTCGCCTTTACCGCATCAAATTTTCCGGCGCGCTCTATACTTATCGTGTATCCGTAGCATAGTATACCGTGATTAACTTTGTAGGCATTTATTACATAGCCGTTAATCCGAATCTCTTCCTCCGGCCGGGTAAGCTCTATAAATTTTATTTCAAAAGGCAGCTCAGGTGCTATCACCCTGAGTGCATTCACAACACGTTCAACGCCTTTTGGTCCTATTATGGTCAAAGGCTCCGTGCGTTCAGCATTTCCCATGCTGAGAAGCAGTCCCGGCAGGCCGCTTATATGGTCAGCATGAAAATGCGTAAAGCATATCACATCAAACGGTTTGGAACTGATCCCGGCTTTTTTCATTGCAATCTGAGTTCCCTCACCACAATCTATAAGCATACAGCTTCCGTTAAATCTCAAGGCAAGTGAAGTAAGCCACCTGCCCGGAAGCGGCATCATTCCTCCTGTTCCGAGTAGACAAATATCAAGCATCAACATCCTCCTAATCTCTGTAAGATGTCATATAAGTTCCGTTTTGTTTGCGCTATTCACCGGGCGGACAAAGTGTGACGTCATGGCATCATAGCATGCCTCACACATGTCAAACCCATGCACTTCTCCATCCTTTTCCGAAAAATAATCCCACTCAACGGTTATATGC
>UQZF01000208.1 GCA_900545455.1 uncultured Eubacteriales bacterium | reverse complement strand
GATTGACACGACGGACTATTCGACGGTTGTCGCGATGAATCTTTGTGCCGCCGATTTGTCTAAAAGGCTTATGATTGCGTATGACGTGACGGATGCGGTCTATGATGCAAAAAATCAGAATGCGGCGTTCATAAAAAATGACAGCCTTTATATTTGTAATGTCTCATCATTTGTCATTGACAAATACGAAAGCATAATTTCCGACAGGGAGCATATATTGGTAAATGAGGAGGTTCTTGGTTTTGCCGACAACATTCTCGATGAGGCTTTGCTTTACATAACCGATGCGGGGCTGTGGATATATGAGGATGGTTACAGCGGTGCGGCTGTGTCGGGAGTCGATATGTCGGCGCAGATTTACTACGCAGGGGGACAAAGGCTGTATTACAGAACCGGGGACAAGCTTTATTATGCTGAGCTTGACAAGAAAAATAATGACGGCACCGGGCAGGACGAAGCGGGCTTTAATGCCGCGGGGGCAGTGCTTGTGCTCGACGGAATTAAGGGAAGCATTGTCGTAGCTGAAAACGATGACCTGTGGTGTGTCGACGGGGACGGTATTCTCTATCGGATTGACACCGCAAAAAAGAAAGCGGGAGGTGAGCCGGAGGCGGTTGACACGGGTGTTGTGTTCTGCGGACAGCTCGTCGGCGAAAACGGCTGTGCATATATAAAGGACGGCAGCCTTGCGGTAAGGTACGGAAACAATGCCCAAAAGACGGCTGTGCTCTCAAAAAACAATGTCGACACGGCTGGCTCAAACAAGGTCATAAGCTCTCAAAAATACTTTTATTTTCTTGATTCGAGCAGTGTATTGTGGAAAATTGCCAAAAAAGGAAATGACAGTGAGAGCCTCGGATTTGCAAGTTTGGTGTCATTATTCGATGGGAAATAAATAATTGTTATAAAAATAACAAGCACTTTTGAGCTATTTTAAGATAATATAATAAAATTGCATAATAAATGAAAGCACTTACACGATTTTTTGTAAACTTTGTGAACTATTTCGAAAATTAATTGTGGAAATTTTCACAAAGTATGTTATAATTTCTTTAGTGCTCTGAATTACATACTTAGGGGCGTGAATAATAATTCTTTGCAATTAGGAGGAAATAAAATGGCTAACAAATGGGTTTATACTTTCAAGGAAGGTAATATGTCCATGAGAAACCTTCTTGGCGGTAAGGGTGCTAACCTTGCTGAGATGACAGAGATCGGACTTCCGGTTCCACAGGGTTTCACTATAACAACAGAGGCTTGTACTCAGTACTATGAGGACGGCCGCAAGATTAACGATGAGATTATGGCACAGGCTATGGAGGGTGTAGCTTGGATGGAGAAGGAGAACGGCAAGAAGTTCGGAGACCTCAAGAATCCTTTGCTTGTTTCCGTTCGTTCAGGAGCAAGAGCATCCATGCCTGGTATGATGGATACAATTCTTAACTTAGGTCTTAACGATGAGGTTGTTGCAGCTATGATAGCCGGCAATCCTGATCCTAAGTTCGAGAGATTCGTATATGACTCCTACAGACGTTTTATTCAGATGTTCTCAGATGTAGTTATGGAGGTTGGTAAGAAGTACTTCGAGCAGCTTATCGACAAGATGAAGGAGGAGAAGGGCGTTAAGTACGACGTAGACCTCACGGCTTCCGACTTAAAGACCTTGGCTGAGCAGTTCAAGGCTGAGTACAAGAAGCAGTTAGGCTCCGACTTCCCATCCGATCCTGTTGAGCAGTTAAAGCTCGCTATTGAGGCTGTATTCCGTTCATGGGACAACCCAAGAGCTAACGTATACCGCCGTGACAACGATATTCCTTATTCATGGGGTACGGCGGTTAACGTAATGCCAATGGTATTCGGTAACTTAAATGATAATTCAGGTACGGGTGTTGCATTTACCCGTGATCCTGCAACAGGTGAGAAGAAGCTCATGGGTGAGTTCCTCACAAATGCACAGGGCGAGGACGTTGTTGCCGGTGTTCGTACACCAATGCCTATCACACAGATGGCTGAGAAGTTCCCTGAGGCTTATGAGCAGTTCATCAAGGTATGTGACATCCTTGAGGCTCATTATCATGACATGCAGGATATGGAGTTCACTGTTGAGAACGGCAAGCTCTATATGCTCCAGTGCCGTAACGGTAAGAGAACAGCACAGGCTGCTCTCAAGATTGCGTGCGATTTAGTGGACGAGGGAATGAAGACAGAGCAGGAAGCTGTCGCAATGATTGATCCTCGTAACTTAGATACATTATTACATCCACAGTTCGATGCCAAGGCTCTCAAGGCTGCGACACCACTTGGAAAGGGACTTGGTGCTTCACCTGGAGCTGCCTGCGGTAAGGTTGTATTCACAGCCGATGATGCGGTTGAGTGGAAGGCAAGAGGCGAGAAGGTAGTTCTTGTACGTCTTGAGACATCACCTGAGGACATCACAGGTATGAAGGCTGCTCAGGGTATCCTCACTGTTCGTGGCGGTATGACATCACACGCTGCCGTTGTTGCCCGTGGTATGGGTACATGCTGTGTATCAGGATGCGGCGACATCAACATGGATGAGGAGAACAAGAAGTTCACACTTAACGGTCAGACATTCGTTGAGGGGTCAGAGATTTCCATCGATGGTACAACAGGTAACATCTATGCAGGTCTTATTCCAACAGTTGACGCTAAGATTGCAGGTGAGTTCGGTCGCATCATGGCTTGGGCTGACAAGTACAGAAGACTCAAGGTCAGAACAAATGCAGATACTCCTGCCGATGCTAAGAAGGCAAGAGAGCTCGGCGCAGAGGGAATCGGTCTCTGCCGTACAGAGCACATGTTCTTCGAGGAGAGCAGAATTGCTGCATTCCGTGAGATGATCTGCTCCGATACCGTTGAGGAGAGGGAGAAGGCTCTCGAGAAGATTCTTCCATATCAGCAGGATGACTTCACTAAGCTCTACGAGGCTCTTGAGGGCAACCCGGTATGTATCAGATTCCTTGATCCGCCTCTTCATGAGTTCGTTCCTACTGAGGAAGCTGACATCAAGAAGCTTGCTGACGCACAGGGCAAGTCCGTTGAAGATATTAAGGCAATCATCGCATCACTTCATGAGTTCAACCCGATGATGGGACACAGAGGATGTCGTCTTGCCGTAACATATCCTGAGATTGCAAAGATGCAGACAAAGGCTGTTATCCGTGCAGCAATCACAACCAAGAAGAACCATCCTGATTGGGAGGTTAAGCCTGAGATCATGATTCCTCTTGTATGTGAGGTTAAGGAGCTCAAGTTCGTTAAGAAGATCGTTGTTGAAACCGCTGACGCTGAGATTGCTGCTTCAGGCATCAACCTTGAGTACGAAGTTGGTACAATGATCGAGATTCCAAGAGCTGCTCTCACAGCCGATGAGATCGCAAAGGAAGCTGACTTCTTCTGCTTCGGTACTAACGACCTTACACAGATGACATTCGGTTTCTCCCGTGATGATGCAGGCAAGTTCTTAAATGCTTACTATGACACCAAGATTTTTGAGAATGATCCATTCGCTAAGCTCGACCAGACAGGTGTCGGCAAGCTTATGGAGATGACTCTCAAGCTTGGCAGACCTGCTAACCCTAACCTCCATGTAGGTATCTGTGGTGAGCACGGCGGCGATCCTACATCCGTTGAGTTCTGTCACAAGATTGGTCTTGACTATGTATCATGTTCACCATTCCGTGTACCTGTAGCAAGACTCGCTGCTGCACAGGCTGCTATAGCTGAGAATGCCGGAAAGTAATTGTAATTCAATATAAGTCTTTTATCAGCCCCACAGGAATGTGGGGCTGATAGTATATTCTGTTTTTATCAGATTGTAGAGTTTTCTACCTAATACGCTGTATTGTGGTGTTGTGGGCAGAGAAAAATCGCTGAAAATCCATGTTTATGTCAAAGTTTCTGCCTATCTGTTGATTTTCGACCGTCTATGGGCAGAGAAAATTCAAGAAAATTCCCCAAAATCAATTAAATATCAGTCCAAGAGCTGCACAAGGAGCGAATGTGGACAGAGAAATATCAAGAAACCAAAGTTTATCAGTCAAAATAACAGTCCAATAGCAACAGAGTAATATGTTATGGGCAGAAAATAGGAGGAAAAGGTTATAGAAATTAAGAAAAGAATATCAGAGCTAAAGCATACTTTAGAGAAAATAGAAAGATATTTGGAACAAGCTCCGGAGGGCGGACTAAAAATTCAAAACCGCGGTGGAAAGACATATTATTAT
>UQZF01000207.1 GCA_900545455.1 uncultured Eubacteriales bacterium | reverse complement strand
GTGTTGGAACGGTCTCAGCCCACAGCACCGATACGTTTCTCTTGCTGTTGTCAAGCTCACACAGCTTGATTTCTTCACTCCCTATCGAGATTGTGATGAATTTGGTAACCTTTGAAGCCATAATTGTCCTCCATGATGGAATATTATATTAACCCGGACGTTGTGGGATTTATCCATACCGATACAAAGCATCTTAATCCGTACACTGTACTATTTTACTATATTACCGTCAGGCACACTCTCGCTACATTACATCACGTAGCGGTGCATAGACAGCCAAAATACGGCTGCCAAACACCGACGGCTGTAAAGTACCTGACTTGCAATATAGTAAAATAGTACAGCTGTTTATTGACAAATTTGCGTTTTGTAAGCGTCCATCATATCGATATGGATAAATCTCACAACTGCGTGTTGAAATTTATTTTCTAATATATTCAACTCTTGTCTGCCAGATTATGATAGTTCTTTTACATATTTCTGCTTTCACAAGTAAAAATATGTAAGAGAACTATCATGTAAGAAAGTTCTCTACATTTAGTAGTTCTCTTAAAATAGTGAGAGATACCAATTAATCATGGCATCCCCTGCGAGCATTGCGATTACCATTCCTATCGAGAGGTATGGTCCGAATGCAAGCTTTCTGCCTTTTCCCGCAAACTTCATAAGGCACAGGTGAATTATCGAGCCGACGATACAGCCAAGCAAGAAGCCAAGGGTAATCTGCTTCCATCCCAGGAAGAGTCCCGCCGCCGCCATAAGCTTAACATCACCGCCCCCCATCGCCCTGCCTCCCGTCACAAGGTTGAGCAGAAGCAGAAATGCGCTGACGCACACAAGTCCGATAAGGTGTGATACAATATTGCGGTAATCGAGTGCACTTCTAAGTACGCCGAACACCAGAATCGTTATATTGATACCCACCGGAATCTCGTAGGTTCTCCAGTCGATAACCGACAGTGTCACCAGACACGAGAAAAACAGGCACAAGAGTATGCTGTCCACGCATATACCATTAACCACAAATATCAGTACATACCCGATTCCGTTCATCGCCTCGATGAGCGGATATTGTACTGAAATCCGTGCTTTGCAATAACGGCACCTGCCACGAAGCTGCAGCCACGAGAAAAGCGGCACCAAATCGTACCACTTTAACCCGTGTCCACAGCTCATGCAGTGTGAACCCGTAGTTGCAATATTCTCCTTAAGCGGCAGCCTGTAAATGCACACATTTAGGAAGCTGCCAATCACAATCCCGAAGAGGAAAATGATTATGTAAAGTGGGATGTAATACTGCATAACTAAATATTATCTCTGAACATAATAATAAGTTTTGTCATCTTTCGCTTTAACTATATTAGAAGCAGTACCAGAAGTTGGGGCAGCTGTAGGTGTTGCATTATCTACCCATACAGTAACTCTTGCTTTATCAGAAATACTAACATATATTGTTTTTCCAGTTGCATTGGTTCCCTTTAATCCTGGTGCTGAAGCCAAATATTCCTGAACTTTCTTAGCAAGATCATCTGTGCCAGATAAAATATCATTAATACTCTTTGCTCCTGCATAGCCATTCGATGTGAGCATTGCTGCTGTATAAGCACTCTCGTCTGCTAATGCATCCTGAACAGCACCAGCTACCGCATCAAGTGACTGAATATCAGCCGCAACTCTTGACTTTTCAATGTTGCTAAGAAGTGTAGGTGCAATAACACCAACTAATACTACCATGATTGCGATTACTACTAAGAGCTCTACGAGAGAGAAACCCTTATTGTCTTTGTTTAACTTCTTCATACTAAAGTCTCCTTTAAATATAAATTTTTAGGCATCAGCCCATTTATGTTACGCGGTGGTCGGGTCGCCCACCGGGATAACCGGATTAATCTGTCCCCCACAACACCCTTGCCGTGCGCGGTATTTTATCTGCGCGCAGAGCGATTTATGGGAGAAGCTTAGCGCATGATGGCTTAGCTTCGTACATTCAAGCGATGCGCGCAGATAAAATACCGCGCACTCAATATGTAGTGGGTTCGCATTTTTCTATCCTTATCCGATTCCATTGTACAGCGTCAACATCGGCGCATACACAGCCGCAATAATCGCCACAACGATAACCGCAAGGAACACAATTACGAGTGGTTCGAGAAGTGCCGTCATCTGCTCGGTCGCCATAGTGACTTCTTCATCGTAATAATCTGCCACATTGTCAAGCATTTCCTCAAGATTGCCTGTCTCCTCGCCTATACCAACCATATGTACAATCATCGGTGGAAATATTCCGCTCGTCTTTAGCGGTCTTGAAAGCGGCTGACCGCCTTTTACCTTTTCCTGTGTATCCTCAAGTGCATCCTCGTATATTACATTTCCAATAACCTTACTTGTTATCGAGAGTGCCTCAACCACGGACATACCCGCGGCAAGCAGTGTTGACATCGTTCGTGCGAATCTCGAACATGCCGTCTTGGTGTTAAGCTTTCCGAATATCGGAGCCTTTAACTTTAGTTTGCCGAAATTACGTTTGCCGGACGGTGTATTGCCATATATTTTTACAGCTATGACAACTGCCGCTATGACAAGTATAATCGGAATCCAGTTTGCAATAAGGAAATCACTCAATCCCATTACCGCGAGCGTATATGCAGGCATGTCCATATCCATGTCGTCAAATGTTTCCATGAACTTCGGGAGCACTGCAACAAGCATTACAGCCATTACCACGATTGCTACGATTATAAGGATAATCGGGTACATCATCGCTTTTTTGACAAGTCCCTTGAGTCTGTTCTCCTTTTCAAAATGTACAGCCATTCTTGAGAGTGATGTCTCAAGCGAACCTGACTGCTCGCCCGCCGCTATCATGTTAAGGAGCATCTCCGGGAATATCTCGCCCTGCTTCCGCATCGCAAGCGCAAGTGTCTCACCTTTTTCAACGCTCGCCTTTGTCTCTGATATTGCCTGTGCAAGCTTCTTATTCTCAGTCTGCTGTGAAAGCATGTCAAGTGCCTCTATTACACTTACACCTGCCTTCAAAATACTGTTGAACTGTCGACAGAAAACAGACAAATCTCTTACTGACGCTTTCTTTTTTCCAATGTTAATCTCAATGTCCTTATTGAGAATTGATGCCGGCTTAAGCGATATTACCATGCTCGCTTCTGCTTTAACAGCACTTCTTGCTTTTTCAATATTGTCAGCTTCGATAGAACCTTTCTTTTTCTTGCCGTCTTTCGTGACAATCTCATACGAAAATGATGCCATATATCCATCCCCACCTGTGCTTTTGCACTATAACACTTTTTGTTTATATATTTATCATACTTTACTATTCTATGTATGTAATTATAGTAAGTATTTACATTTTTGTCCATAGAATTAGCTTACCTATTTATGGTAAATTTTACCCAATTTATACATTATTCGACATGTAAAAAGCTTCCCCCGCAAAATTGACGCAGGGAAGCTTTTTATGTCACTTTGCAGCCGTCTCGCAACGCTTTGCGGACAGCCATTCCTCGACTATGTTTACGCTGGTATGTACCGCTTGTGCTATCTTGTCTACCGCCATTCCCATATCGAAGAGTGTCATCGCCGTCTGTTCGAGAGCTTCTGTACGTCCTTCGTTAAGCCATTCATCCTTCCTCTCCTCAACTATTTCATCCCAAATGTTTCTCATGTCTGATTCCCTTCTTCACCTTACTTATTTCACTATCTCACCTTTCTTTACAGATAACCATTCCTCGACTATGCTTACGCTGGTATCAACCATCTTCGCAATTTTATCTATCGCCATTCCTGAATCAAAAAGATTCCGTGCCGTCTTTTCAAGCGCTTCCATGCGTCCTTCTGCTTTTCCCTCGTTGAACCCCTCATTCTTTATTTCATCCAAAAAACTTCTCATGTCAGATTCCCTCCTTATCTTCTCATACAAATCATAATTAGCTGTACCACTTACCTTCAACACTGCCTGTACATCCGCCTTTTCCCCCTGCGTCGCATAACTCAATGTGTCTTTTATAAAGCCCTTCACATCCTTCTCTTCCGCATTCCTCGACAAAACTCGCAGGCTTCGATGTTCTTCCGAACTTAGCTCCCGTGTCACGATTATCTGCGTCGGGATGAAAAAGCTACAAGAGTAGTATATTCCTGACTCATGCTCGGCAAAGCTTATGCCGAGTCTTTCAAGCTCCTCCATCATAGCTTTAGGGTAACTCTCGCGAATCATCGTGACGCTCAACTCATCGCCCGCTACCGCATTTACATTCTCGGCTGTGCTTTTATAG
>UQZF01000206.1 GCA_900545455.1 uncultured Eubacteriales bacterium | reverse complement strand
ATCTGGTATTTTCCCAATATTGTGAAATCATCGTCAGAACCGTTAAACATTGCAAACATTGTAGTTCTGAAATTTTCTTCCGTCTCTGCAAGTCCATTCAGGTATTTTTCATATGTATCTATCTTTTGCGAACCTGCCGGATAGTATGAAGAATACGCTTCAAAAGTTTCCATATCCACAATATGTGCCAGACGTTCACCATCCGTATTGATACTTTTTATAAAGTCAAGTGCTTCTTCCATCGTCATGTCATTCTTCGTTATATATCCCGCCCAGTCGCGGACATAACCGCGCTCGCTGTTGAGATAATTCAACGAAACCTGCTTCATTGATTCTACTGTTGTGATAAAATCAAGCATCTTGCTGTAATCCTGCATTTTCTTTACATGCCCTGAATACATAATCGTGGCTGCAACCACCATAACAACCAGAACAATATTAGATAAAATCAAGAAAAGTTTTTTTGCTTTATCAGAAAATTTCATAATACTTTTCTCCTGAGTTATATATATTTCAATGAAGGCGAATTTCCTTTTCTATACGAATGTAAACCGGTCAAACTCAGCAGCAGCACCTTTCTCGTCAGAGATAAATTCAAAATACACTGCATGTTTCCCGATGACCCCGAAATATAATTCTGCACTCTTATCACATTCATCTTCGCCAAAATCCAATTCTGCCACAATACGGCCTTTGTATGAGTCAAGCCTTACATTTACTTTCACTCTCTTATGAACACCCAGAATCACATTCACTGCAGCCGGTGCATTATTTCCGAACTGCAGGTATCTGAAGCCAACCGTCATGCCTGATGAAATGTCAGTGACCGGTGCGGAGATATCATCAATTTTCTCGTAGACCGGCTTTATATATGCTCTGGTTATCCCACCATGAATATGACAGGCATAACCTGCAGAAATCCACTTATATGCATCAAGACCGTTGATATGTGCTCCCTGTGATGTCATCTCAACAGGACATGATGCCACCGGTTCACCATTTAAGAACTTTACATCTCCTATATACAGCTTTCCGTCCCCGCCCATCGCAACATCTATCGGCTCTAACATTGCCTGACGCGAGAATTCGTTCACTCCTGTCTGTCTATGATAAAAAACATACCATTTTCCGTTCACTTCCATAATTGAGCCATGGTTATTTCCCCACTGATATGTCATTGTTCCACAGCCATCAGCATCTTTTAAAATTTCTCCTCCGTTAAAGCTTATTGTCCAATTCCTGATTGGACAATTCCAAAAGCCTGTTCAAATTGTCCAATTCCCGATTGGATAATTTCATTTTCTCTTTCTTTGTAAGCAATATAGAACTGTCGCATTCCCGCAACATTGCTCCTTGAAAATCCTCTTCCGTATTCTTCTGTCAGATATGATGACAAAGAATCCAAAATCTTTGCCCCATATTTTGCTCTCTCAGTACCCTGCTGTTCCTGCTCTATAATATATCTTCCAAGTAAAAAACTTGTAAGAACCGTAATTACATTTGCCATCTGTCCCATATTATTTCTGGCACTGTCAATCAATTTTTTTGATTTGTCAAATAAACTTTGAAATTCAGTACTCTTTATTATTTCCAATTTTTCGTTTTTCAAGCTAAACCTCCAAACTATTTACAACTGACAAGCACTTTCAAAAATAGAAATATTTATCCTTCCATCTGACTTTCAATGCTTGTATCAAAAATAGAACGTACCCTTTAATTATAGTGCCAAAAGTCTATTCTAGCAATCAAAAATACATATTTTCCTGAAAACTATTAAAATCGCATTTAAAAAGCCCCAAGAGCTGTCAACTCTTGAGGCTATGTAAACTTATATGTTATCTGCCGCCTTGCCTTTTGTCGTGCGCACATTCACAATAAGTATACCCATACTTACAAGTATGAGCGCTATAAGTGCATTTATTCCAAGCTCGCTGCCGCCTTCTCCTAACCACCATGCTGAGAGAAGCACACCGAATACCGGGTTGGTGAAACCGAAAATTGCAACCTTGGATACCGGATTATGCTTTAGCAGTATTCCCCAGAGCGAATATGCAACTGCCGATATACATGCAAGATAGAAAAGCATAAGAACAGCGCTCACTGACACATGGGTGATTCTGCCACCCATGATAAGTCCGAGAATCACCATAACCACACCGCCGAGTATAAACTGGTAGCCGCTGAGCATAACAGGGTTGTGGTTCTTGGAATAATTCTTCATGAGGCATGACGACACCGCATAGGATATTGCGCACAAAAACAAGCTTCCGTCTCCCATAAGACTGAGATTCATATCTATCGTTTTGCCGTTCATGCTCACAATGATTACGCCCGCGAACCCGACCACACATCCCGCTATCTTCTTAAAGCTGAGCTTTTCCTGATGAAATACAAGTCCTGCAAGCAGTATTACGAAAAATGTGTTTGAGCCGTTTATAATAGAAGCCTTGACACCGCTGTTATGAGCCAGTCCTATATAAAAGAAAATATACTGAAGTATTGTCTGAAACAGAGCAAGCTTCGCGATGCTTGGAAGCGAGGACTTAGTCGGAACTAACGCCTTTCTGTTTAAGATACTTCCTATAAGAATGGTCAGCACTCCTGCCAATATGAATCGTGTCCCGGCAAACAATATCTGTGTCCACGTCTCACTTGACGGTATCTGAAAAAGTGCGTATCCCAGCTTAATACACGGTGATGCACTTCCCCACAGAAATGTACACACAAGTGCAAGCGCACATACAACCCATGTTTTTTGAAGAAAATCTGATTTATTGCCTACGGCATCTGTTCTGTCTTTTACGTTTTTCATAAAGCTTCATCATCCAATCCTGTGTAATTTTTTACAATATAATAGCGGTGGAAACCGTTCGTTTCCACCGCTTCGAGTGGAGTAGACGGGAATCGAACCCGTGTCCGAACCACCGTCCATCGTCCTTCTACAAGCTTAGTTAATCTTTTCTGAGTTGCATACGCAACTCTTCTTCCCTCTATGCAGCTCCGGTTAACAGGATTTGCACTTCAGTAGCTTCATAATACGCCCGCGGGTTCAAAGCTTTGCCCGTGTCGTTTCCTACAGAGTCGACGCCCGATTGCTAACGTGTAGGTGCGCTAGGTCGAACGGCTGCCATCAAGGGCAGCTTTTGTCACAGCTTACGCTGCAACTGCTAAATTATCTTCAGCGTTTAATTTTAATTTGGCATTTGACGCATGACCGTGCGGCTTGCTTCTCCGACTTCAAATAGCCCGTCGAAACCTTTACTACCCCGATTGATATTAATAGAGATTCTTTACCTTGAAGTCCTTCTCGGCTTCTCTTCGCTGATCCTTCTTAGCGATTGTGTCTCTCTTGTCGTAGAGCTTCTTTCCTCGTCCGAGTCCTACCTGAACCTTGACAAGACTGCCCTTTAGATAGACCTGAAGCGGTACAAGGGTATACCCCTTCTGAGATACCTCACCCAGAATCTTGTTGACCTCATGTCTGTGAAGCAGAAGCTTCTTGATGCGGAGCGGATCTTTGTTGAAGATGTTTCCCTTCTCGTAAGGACTGATGTGCATATTGTAGACATACACCTCGCCGTCCTCAACACGAATGAAGGCTTCCTTGATGCTACACTTTCCCATGCGCACCGACTTCACCTCGGTGCCGTGGAGCGCAATGCCCGCCTCCCATGTATCCTCGATAAAGTAATCAAAGTAGGCTTTTTTGTTGTTCGCTATTAACTTGTAATTATCTTTATCGCCCATAGCATTCTCTTCCTTCCGTCAACATTCAGGATTATACCACATATACCGTTTCATTTGCAACGGATATTTTAAATTTAAACCAACGGTTCATAATCGTTCAAGCGACGATTCAATATTTATCCGAATTTCTTATTTCTGTACTACCTCGAAATCTATCGTTCTCATAAGCTTATCCGTACCGACAACTTCTACCGTCACCTGCTGCCCGAGCTTATAGGTTCTGTGGCTCACCTCACCGTACAGCTCGTAGTGCGTCTCGTCAAAGATGTAGTAATCATCCTCGAGGGTATTGATGTGAACCATTCCCTCTATCGTGTCAGGCAGCTCCACATAGAAGCCGTAAGCCGTGACACCAGATATTACGCCGTCGTACACATTTCCGATGCGTGAGGACATGTACTCCACCTTTTTGAGCTTATCTGTATCGCGCTCCGCATCGTCCGCCCTTCTCTCCATGACGCTGCAATTCTTTGCCACATCGGGAAGGATGCGCTCATAGTGCTCTATACGTCTCGCTGTGAGCCCTCCGTGAAGATTTTCCTTGATGATTCTGTGAATCTGAAGGTCAGGGTATCTTCTAATCGGCGAGGTAAAGTGGCAGTAATAC
>UQZF01000205.1 GCA_900545455.1 uncultured Eubacteriales bacterium | reverse complement strand
AAAGAGATGTATTTGTAAATCGGACTCCGTGCCCTCAAGCGAAAACTGTATATGAAGAAGTCTCAGAAGGTATGTCACATGCGCCGTCACATTGATTTTTCCGTGAAATTCTGCATGAACCCTATATCTTATCGGGACAAACAAAAGAAGGCACAGGAGCAGTATCAGAATGCCTAAAAGTACCAGAATAACAATACCTGCAATTTTAAGAATAGTCAGTAAAATACTTAGAAAGAACAACTGCTATACCTCCTTGTCGGAGAATACATGACTGGGATCATACTGTGCATCAAGCTCATCAAACCCGAGATATGCCCTCAGGTTGAAATCACCGCTTGCACTATACATCTCGCCAACTATGTCGGCAGCAAGCTCAATCGCAGCCTGCTTTGAACGTGCGATACCGACAACATATTTTTTTCTGCCTTTATAATGTGGCTGCATAAGCTCAAGAGAGCTGAATATATCGAGAATATTGCGATTTCTTGAATCAGGAAGAGCAAGCACATACACATTCGGCTCAAGCTTTCCCTTCTCAAGATGGCGGAGCAGACGTGCCTTTTTCTTGGCATTGTCTTCGTCAAAATACAGATTGTCATACCATATATACTGCACTGCCATGCTTCCGCCTCCTATACTTATTTTATATTTTTACCACATTATTCGCTCATCATATCAAGCATAAGCTTCATACACGACTTGCGCTCCGCCTCATCGCTGCACTGACCGAGTGCGACGTGGATGTACTTCTTAATCTCCTCAAGGTTGTTAAAGAACACCGGAAGGCTTCCGAGTATTCCCGACATAACCGCGCGGTTAAAAGGTCTTTCGTGCTCCGAGAAGAAGTCGGTGAGCTCCTGTGTAAGCTCATCGCACTTGCTGTTAATATATGCCTCATCAGCCATAATATTCGAAATCTTATCTTCGACAAGCTTCATGAAGCTGCTTCCGGAGCTGAGTCTCTCAAGCTTAAAGAGCTTCTCATAAGTCTTTTTGAGTCCAAGCTCCTCCGCTTTCTCCATATACGAGCTCTTGACATCGTCAAGTGCATAGCTGTCTGAGGAAAGCTGGGTTGAAAGTCGCTCCTGCACACCCTCTATCGCAACGAAGCTGTCAAACGAGTCTTCTATAGGAAGAACACGATCGTATATCGCATCAAGAGCCATGTCTATAATCTTGAGACAGTGCTGCTTTGCAGTGCTGTCAACGATTGCTTCACCGGTGGTCAAAAGAACCATATAGGCATCGTTAACTGCGTCCATGAGAAGAACGAATATATCGGTTACACCGACAACGTACTCTGTCGCATCCGCAAGTATAGCTGCAGCATCGTTGTAGTCCTCCTCAGACATATCCACATACGAAAAGCTGTCTAACTGTCTCAGTCTCTCCGATAAAACCTCAAATGCCGTATCAAACTCCTCCGGAGTGTGAAGCATCGCAACAGAACGAAGCATATAAACAAAATCCTCAACCGATGTTGTCTCGGAACCCTTGTATAACGTGAATGCGTCGTGGAGCAGCTCAAAAAACTTATTCTTTGAAAGACGCATAGGAATCTGGCTTACCACCTGACCTATCTTCATGTTGACAACGGAATTGTCCTTGTCGGATATGATGTAGTTGAGAATGTCCTTCTCAAACTTGTCATCATAGTAATCTGCGTTTATGTCACATTCCTTAAAGTTGTACTCAATTCTGTTAAGTACATACTCATATATCTGGAATCTGTCCGTGAATGCTGTGAGAACCTCCATTCTTGTAATAAGCTCCTCACGCAGTTCATCGATCTGCGAAAGTGCCTCAGCAGTGCTCTCCTCGGTGACAACGTCGCCGGCGATTCCGTTCGTGACCGCATTTGCAAGTCTTGACGCATAGTCCGATACAAGCTCGGTATACTTCGTATCCTCCCCGTACACCTCGGCAAAGGTATAGAGATTGAGCGCGAGCTTGACATAACCCATTCTTCCGTACAATGAGTTCATTCCCGCTGCATATCCCGATAAATTAGTCTCGACATTCTTTCCCTTGGAAAGTTCAGCCGCTATATTACTTAATTCAGCCATAAATAAATCCTCTTCCGATTAATTTTCTTCTAATACCTTGTCAAAAATGTGGAAACAGTCAAATGTCGCAAAATAGTCGCGCGGTGTCTCCGCTCTTCTTATGAGCTTGACCGATCCGTCCTCACAGAGCAGAAGCTCAGCCGAACGAAGCTTGCCGTTGTAATTATAACCCATCGAAAAACCGTGTGCGCCGGTGTCATGGATTACAAGGAAGTCGCCCATATCAATCTTAGGAAGCATGCGGTCGATTGCAAACTTGTCATTGTTCTCACAGAGTGAGCCCGTGACATCGTACTTGTGGTCGCACGGCTCGTTCTCCTTGCCCATGACCGTGATGTGGTGGTAAGCACCGTACATCGCAGGACGCATGAGGTTAGCTGCACAGGCATCACATCCGATGTACTCCTTGTAGGTGTGCTTCTCATGGATTGCCTTGGTTACAAGATGTCCGTAAGGAGCCATCATGAAGCGTCCGAGCTCCGTGTAGATTGCAACATCGCCCATTCCCGCAGGGACAAGAACCTCCTCGTATACCTTTCTGACCCCCTCACCGATTGCATATATATCGTTAGGCTCCTGGTCAGGTCTGTAAGGAACTCCTATACCTCCCGAAAGGTTAATGAACTTGATGTCGCAGCCCGTCTTTTCGGAGACCTCGACAGCGAGCTCAAAGAGAATCTTTGCGAGTGTCGGATAATACTCGTTCGTCACGGTGTTGCTTGCAAGGAACGCATGGATTCCGAAGTGCTTTGCTCCCTTCTGCTTGAGAAGCTTGAAGCCATCGATGAGCTGCTCCTTGGTAAAGCCGTACTTGGCATCTCCCGGGTTGTCCATGATTGAGTTGGCAATCTGGAAATATCCGCCCGGATTGAATCGGCATGAGATTGTCTCAGGTATGCCGCAGATGTCGTCTAAGAACTGTATATGTGTAAAATCATCGAGATTTATTGTCGCATTAATCTTGTGTGCGTATGCAAATTCCTCAGCAGGAGTCGCGTTCGATGAGAACATGATGTGCTGTCCGTCAAAATCGAGAGCCTTTGCAAACATGAGCTCCGTAAGGGATGAACAGTCAACTCCGCAGTCGTACTCTTTAAGTATATTTACAAGAAAAGGATTCGGTGTCGCCTTAACCGCAAAATACTCCCTGAAGCCCTTATTCCACGAAAAAGCTTCCTTAAGCTTCTTAACATTCTCGCGTATACCCTTCTCATCATATATGTGGTAAGGTGTAGGGTATGTCTTGTCGATTTCCTTTAGTTGTTCAAGTGTTACGAATGGTTTCTTTTCCATGGTCATTCTCCTCTTCCTGTCTTATTTTCGTCATCCGCCTCCGCTCTCTGACAAGCCTCACAGATTCCGTAGAGTACGGTCTTGGAATTGTCCACAAGGAAATGGTGGTGCTCATAGACATGTTCCTCTATCTGCTTCAAAAAATCGCAGTCCACATGGAATAGCTTTCCGCACTTCACACACTTGAGGTGAAAATGGCTTCGGCACGCTGCCTCATTATCCCCTTGATACTGATAGCATGCTCCGACGCCCTCCTCGATATAGTACTTGCGAAGAAAGCCCTCGTCCGCAAGCTTCTCCATATAGCGGTATATCGTGGTGCGCCCTACCTTATTGCCCTCGTTCTTTAAGTGGTCGGTCACCTCATCAATCGTGACGTGCCCGTCCTGGCACTTTTTAAGATAGTCCAATATAATTTCACGCTGCTTGGTGCGGTATGCACCCTTTTCATTACTCTCCATATTCATGTACTCCAAAACAATACTTACTAAACATTATAAGCTTTCTTTCCTATGCTTGCAAGTAATTTATTATTGTGATACAATTTCTTTTAATTGAAAATCTTATCAAAAGAAAAGGAGAAACACTATGCCCGGTATTCTTGCATTGCTGCTTGTGATAGTTGTGGTGTTCCTTATATTTTTCTCAGAAAATCTCCAGAAAAAGAAGATGGACGAACAGCTTCACACAATCATAGGAAATCAGAAGGTTTTATACGGAAGCATGGCTAACCTGACCGTTGGTACGGGCTTCGTGAGAGGCTACTTCGCACTCACGGAGAGATACCTCTACTTCATCGAGAGCAAAAAGGATGGAACCATCAAGCTCACGATACAGCTCAAATACGAGGAGATTTTAAGCCACAAGCTTCACTTCGTCCTCTTCATCGAAGCTCCCGACCACAGCATGTACGAGATTAAGGCAGCCAACAACACAGCCGCCTACAACATCTTAGTCAATCAGATTAAAAAAGGGGTTGTAAAAAAACTCCTTTAATAGAAAAATGGCTATGAGCTCGCGC
>UQZF01000204.1 GCA_900545455.1 uncultured Eubacteriales bacterium | reverse complement strand
TTCTTATACTTGACCCGCCGCGGGACGGAATACATCCTAAGGCACTGCCGAAGCTTATTGCCTACGGAGTTGAGAGGATTGTGTATGTGTCCTGCAAGCCTACAAGCCTCGTGCGTGACATGGAGGTGTTCAACGAGAACGGCTATTACATGGAGAAAGCAGTTGCCGTGGACATGTTCCCGGGAACAGCCAATACTGAGGTTGTTGCTCTCATAGTTAAAAAAGATTAGTACTATGGTGCGGGTACAGCATAAAAAACATCATTTTCTAATGGAAAATAAGAAAAATAACTTGACATTCGCGTGAATAGAATATATTCTTATTACGTTATTAACACGGAGTTATTTAACTGAATAGCTGCTTGGATTTTTGCACATAAAGGAGTGGGCGTGTCTCATTCCTTTTTCTTAAATACGGCAATGTTTTAATTTGGTAAAGTAACGATGCGTTAAAATATAACAAGGAGGATTTTTTATGAGAAAGTTTTCTAAGCGTGTCCTTGCCGTTACTCTTTCTGCCGCAATGGTATTCTCACTTGCAGCATGTAACAAGTCTGACAGCAATGGGACAACAACAACAGCAGGCACTACTGCTGAAGGAACAACAGACGAGGGAACAACTAATGCCCCTGTGGAAGACGGCGCAACATATACATACAACTATGCGCTCGTTGATTTCCCGACCAACTGGAATATGCACACGTATCAGACAGAGACTGATACGGATATTCTCAACTACATCACAGAGGGCTTCTATGAGTTCGATTACAATGACACAATGGACGGCTACAAGATGGTTCCTGCTATGGCAGTGAGCGAGCCTGAGGACGTTACAGCTGATTATGTCGGACAGTTCGGACTTGAGGAGGGTGATGTTAACAGAGCATGGAAGATTACTCTTCGTGACGACCTTTGCTGGGAGGACGGAACTCCTATCACAGCTCAGGATTTCGTAACATCAGCAGAGTTATTACTTAATCCTGTTGCCAAGAACTATCGTGCAGATATGTTATACAAAGGCAGCATGGCAGTTGTAGGTGCTAAGGGATATCTTTATCAGGGACAGCACGCTTATGACACACAGGTTGGCACAGAGTATTTTGATATGGATACAGCAGAGACAGATGAGAATGGTACATTCATCGTTGATGGTCATGATGTTGCATTCAGCCTTAGTGATGGTGCAGCGTGGGGAGCTGTTCTTGATGATCAGTATGCTTCTAATCCTGATGCATTTAAGGATGCAGATGGAACAGACCTTTATGAGGCTCTTAAGGCTCTTGCAAACGAGGATGGCTGGATACCGGCTAATGTCGATACAGCCGCTATGCTGAGCACAATTATTGCACACCTTCATGGAGCTGCTGACACTGCAGAGTATCAGGCACAGGCTGGTGATTATGCAACTAAGCAGGAGTGGCAGGAGTTCTGTTACTACGGAACATCTTACCCAGAGACAGATATGTCTACTGTAGGTGTTCTCGCACCTTCAGATACTGAGCTCGTACTTGTGCTTGAGAAGGAGTTGAGCGGTTTCTACCTTCTGTATTCCTTATCAAGCTCATGGCTTGTAAACGAGGATCTCTACAAGTCATGCGAGACAGTGGTTGACGGTGTATACCAGAATTCTTACTGCACATCAGCAGAGACAACAATCTCTTACGGTCCGTACAAGCTTACTTCCTTCCAGGCTGATAAGCAGTTCGTACTTGAGAGAAATGATTTACATCATGATGTTAAGGACGGCTTCTATCAGACAACAGCAATCCAGTGTGATTGTGTTCCTGAGGCAGCTACAAGACTTGAGATGTTCTTAAACGGTGAGCTTGATACTTATGGTCTTACAGCAGACGATATGGAGACATATCAGTCAAGCGATTACACATACTATACATCAACTCCGTCAACATTCTACATTGCACTCAACCCGACAATGTCAGCTCTCGAGGCAGAGCAGGCTAACCTCGGTGCAGGCTACAATAAGACAATCCTTACGGTTAAGGAGTTCAGACAGGCACTTTGCTATGCACTTGACAGAAAGTCATTTGCACTTGCAACAGCTCCTACCAACAACGCTGCGTTCAGCCTTTACTCAGATCTCATCATTGCTAACCCTGAGACAGGTGAGTCCTACCGTTCAGGCGAGGCTGCCAAGAAGGTTCTCGTAGATTTCTGGGGCTTATCAGATGAAGTAGGTTCAGGTAAGATGTACGAGACAATGGATGACGCTATCGAGAGCGTCACAGGCTACAACCTTGCACTTGCACAGGAGAAGTTCGATGAGGCTTATGATATCGCTGTCGCTCAGGGCTTAATGAATGAGGGAGATAAGGTTCAGATTAAGATTGGTCTTCCTAACAGCACATCTAACTTCTATTCTAAGGGATATGAGTTCCTTGTTAACTGCTACACAGAGGCAGTTGTCGGAACAAAGCTTGAGGGCAAGTTAGAGTTCACAATGGATGATACACTTGGTAACGGCTACGGTAATGCACTTAGAGCTAACCAGGTTGATATGCTCTTCGGTGTAGGCTGGAATGGTTCGGCACTTGACCCATACAACCTCATGGAGGCATATACATCAGAGGATTATCGTTACAACAGATGCTGGGACACAACAGCAGAGATGCTCACAGTTGAGCTCAACGGTGTTGAGTACACTGCTTCCGTATGGGATTGGAACGAGGCTATTATGGGTGAGGAAATCACCGTAACAGCAGCAGACGGAACAACAAGTACATTCAGAGCAGGTGTTTCTGATGACAATCAGGAGGAGAGATACTTAGTTCTCTGTGCTCTTGAGGGTGCAGTTCTTGAGACATACGAGATGATTCCTATGATTGACAGTTCTACGGCAGCTCTTAAGAGTATGCAGGTTGAATTCTACACAGAGGAGTATGTTTACGGTGTTGGCCGCCATGGTGATTTCAAGTACTTAACTTACGATTACAGTGATGCTGAGTGGACTGATTTTGTTGCATCACAGGGCGGACAGCTTAACTACAACTAAGTTTTGCAATACTGATTGATTATTGGGAAAAAAAGCAATCAATATTAAATCCGGTCAAGGGGGCGGGTAACTGCCCCCTTTGAAGGATTTTTATTATCTAAGTATTTTTCATCGCTTTTTGCGTTTGTACAGCTTTTGTAAATCCCGCTTTTATAAACATGAATGTATTGGACATCATATAAGCGGTTTCCGATTTAAGAAAGCTGCATGAATACAAATAAAATACGGAGGTTGAATTTTTTATGTATATGGTAAAGTATGTAATAAAGCGTATTGCACTCATGTTTTTTGTGCTCTTCACAATCATGACAATCAGCTTTGTTCTTATCAAGATGCTGCCTAACATTGATGCCGAACAGTTCGGCAAGGATGCGGCACTCGTTGCACAGAGACGTGAGATGATGGGTTACAACAAGCCTATTCTGGTGCAGTATGGCATATTCCTCAAGAGAAGTATTCTCGGAGGAGACTGGGGTATGAGTGAAGCGTTATACCGCATGCAGGATGTATGGACCGTGTTCGTATCTAAGCTTCCTGCAACACTTATGGTTAACGTATGCTCAATTTTTTTAAGTATTCCTATCGGGCTTTTGCTTGGAATATATGCGGCTCTCAAGAAGAATAAGTGGCAGGATTACACCATTTCGACACTCGTAATGGTATTTATCTCAGTGCCGAGCTTTGTATATGCTTTCCTTATTCAGTATATTTTATGCTTTAAGTTAAAGCTCTTCCCGCTTCAGTTGAAGGCAGGTACGGACTGGTTCTCACCGGCAATGCTTAAGTCGGCGGTTCCGGCAATCCTCTCACTGAGCTTTGGCAGTATCGCAGGCTTTGCAAGATACACAAGAGCTGAGCTCTCCGAGGTACTTACAAGCGACTTTATGCTTCTTGCAAGAACTAAGGGACTTACACGTTCACAGGCTACCGTGCGTCACGCACTTCGTAACTCCATGGTACCTATATTTCCGATGATTCTCGGTGAGTTCGTCGGAATCATGGGCGGTTCTCTTATCATTGAGCAGATTTTCGGTGTTCCGGGTGTTGGACAGCTCTTCCTTAACTCCATCAACGGAAGAGATTATAACTTCTTTATGCTGCTCACAGTATTTTACACATTGATAGGTCTTGTTGCCGGAATCGTTGTGGATATCAGCTACGGTATCGTCGATCCGAGAATCAGAATGGGGGAGCGTTAAGATGGTTAAAAAGAATACAGATTATACGAATATCCCTAAGGAGAAATTCGAGTTCTACAAGAGAGATGAGTCAATTCATGACAAGAAGCTTGAGACTAAGCCTGTAGGTTACTTCAAGGATGCCATGAGAAGGTTCGCAAAGAATAAGAGTTCCGTTGTTGCGGCTTACATTATTCTTGCGCTTGTATTG
>UQZF01000203.1 GCA_900545455.1 uncultured Eubacteriales bacterium | reverse complement strand
GTGTGGCAATTACCAAGCTTCTTCTTACATACGGCTTCAAGCACATCACAATGTGCGACAAGTCCGGAATACTCTCAACAGATTCCGAAGGACTCAACTGGATGCAGCAGGAGATGGTCAAAGTTACCAATCTTGAGCACCGTCACGGTCTACTCGCCGACGCTCTCAAGGGTGCTGACATCTTCGTCGGTGTATCAGCTCCGAATATCGTAACCCCTGAGATGGTGGCCTCGATGAACAAGGACTCCATTCTCTTTGCCATGGCGAACCCTGTCCCGGAGATTATGCCGGATGTTGCTAAGGCTGCCGGAGCCCGCGTTGTCGGAACCGGAAGAAGTGATTTTCCTAACCAGGTCAACAATGTTGTCGCATTCCCGGGTATATTCAAGGGAGCTCTTGAGGGACGCGCGACACAGATTACAGAAGAGATGAAGCTCGCCGCCGCGCATGCAATAGCAGGGCTTGTGGCAGACGAGGACATCAACGAAAACAACATTCTTCCGGAAGCATTTGATCCACGCGTGGCAGAAGTTGTAAGCAAGGCTGTGAAGGATCACATCCGCTAAAATGTACCCTGACAACAAGCCTTATTATTCATTAAATCAATATTACCGGGAACAGTTCGGAGGCAAGGTGTACAAACTGTCGCTAAACGGTGGGATGACCTGTCCCAACCGCGACGGCACCATCGACAGCCGCGGCTGTATATTCTGCAGTGCCGGCGGCTCGGGGGACTTTGCGGGGGCAGCCATGGTATATTCCGATGTCCTGCACCGCAATATACCCGACATACCCGCACAGCTTGACTATGCCAAGTCGCGTGTCGCCTCAAAGATTAATCCCGACACATTTGCAGGATATATTGCATACTTTCAGGCATACACCAACACCTATGCAGAAGTGCCATATTTAGAACATCTTTTTTTGCAGGTTTTAGAGCAGAATGACATACTCGGGCTCTCAGTCGGCACAAGACCGGACTGCCTCGAGCCCGAGAAGATTGAGCTTCTCGCTTCACTAAGCAGGTGCAAGCCTGTATATGTTGAGCTCGGACTTCAGACAATTCACGAGAAAAGTGCTTTATTTATAAGGCGTGGGTATCCTCTCCCTATATTTGAAGATACTTTTTTGCGCCTAAAAGCCGCAGGGTTTCCGGTTATAGTTCATGTCATACTCGGGCTTCCCGGCGAAACACATGACGATATGCTCGCGACATGCCGGTATCTTGCAGCTCTCGGTGTCGACGGAATAAAGCTTCAGCTTCTGCATGTCCTGAAAGGAACCGACCTCGCCGATATCTATACCGACCGCAAAAATGATGAAGATTTTCACATCATGACACTTGACGAATACGCATCCCTTGTGGTATCTATTATTGAGCAGCTTCCTCCGGATATGGTCATACACCGGATTACCGGTGACGGTCCGAAGTCACTCTTACTTGCTCCTGACTGGAGCGCAGATAAAAAGAAAGTACTTAATACTATAATGAAGGAATTTGCCATGCGAAATACATGGCAGGGTAAAAAATATGGCAACTGACGCATCAACCCTATATAAATTAATAATACTCTATATGCTCGACCGTGTTAATTCACCTATGACCAATGCACAGATTTCCCAGTTCATTCTCGAAAAAGGATACACGACCTACTTCACTTTACAGGAAGTCATAAGCACTCTTATATCCGACGGTTTCATCACTGAGGAGAGCTACCACAGCAGCACGCATTACAGCATAACCGATTCAGGTCGTGAGACAATCAATTTTTTTAAGTATAAAATTTCATCATCAATAATCTCTGACATCAATGTTTTTTTAAGTGACAATAAATACGAATTAAAAGAAGCAGTGAACAACATATCCGAGTACTACAAAGCTACTAACGGCGATTATGCTGTCCACTGCCAGGTTAAAGAGAACGGTTATCCGATTATAGATTTGACAATCACCGTACCTGATGAGCAGCAGGCTGACTCAATGTGCGGCAAATGGAAGGATGCAAGTCCCGATATATATGAATATATTATGACTCACCTTCTATAACTTTCCATATTTCTTCCCTGCCCTGCTTAGTCTCGGCTGAAAAAGGAATGAGAATTTCTTCTTTCTCCATGCCAAGTGTATCCCGCACCAGTTTAACCTGGCGCGGAAGCTGGCTTCGTTTTATCTTATCCGCCTTGGTCGCAATAACCACAGGCGTAAATCCCTGATACTTTATCCAATCGTACATATTCGCATCGTTCTGTGACGGCTCATGTCTTATGTCAACGAGAAGGAACACCGCCTTTAACATCTGTGAGGTGTGAAGATACTTCTCTATCATCTTGCCCCACTTTTCACGTGTCTCCATTGATGTTCTCGCATATCCGTAACCCGGAAGGTCGACAAGATAAAGCTCGTTGTTGACATTATAAAAGTTGATTGTCTGCGTCTTGCCCGGCTCCGACGATGTTCTCGCAAAGCTCTTTCTGTTCACAAGCGCGTTGATAAGTGATGACTTGCCGACGTTCGATTTGCCTGCAAAAGCCACCTCCGGGCATGTATTTTCCGGCAGCTTGCTCGTTATACCGCATACAGTCTCAAGACTCAAAGATTTAACTATCATTCTATCGCCTCCTTTACTACCTGTTCCATGTTCTCAACATATACTATTCTCAATCCGTCCGTTATCTCGACATCCATCTCCGCAACGTCCTGCTCATTCTGTTTCGGAACAAGCACCGTCTGTATTCCGTACTTTCCTGCCGCAAGCAGCTTCTCCTTCAAGCCGCCGATAGGAAGCACCTTACCTCGAAGCGTCAGTTCCCCCGTCATCGCAAGCTTCGCGCGAACCGGCTTTTTGCTGACTGCGGAGAGAACCGCCGTCGCCATCGTTATTCCCGCTGACGGACCGTCCTTCGGGACAGCTCCCTCAGGTATGTGGATATGTATGTCATTTTTCGAAAAAAATTCCTTGTCGACACCGTACTGAAATGCGACTGAACGCACATAGCTTACGGCAATTCTTGCCGACTCCTTCATTACATCGCCGAGATTTCCCGTGAGTATCATCTCACCCTTGCCCGGCATAGTACCTACCTCTATTGTAAGGGTATCTCCCCCTACACTCGTCCATGCAAGTCCCGTCACCACTCCTACCTGAGCTCTGCTCTCTGCCTTGTCGTCCTTAAACTTCGGCTTTCCCAAAAACTCTTCTAAATTCTTCGCGGTAACTCTCACTGTCTTTCCCTCGGGAAGCTCACCCATAAGGCGCTTCTTGGCAACCGAACGGCACACAGCACCGATTTGGCGCTCGAGATTTCTGACTCCTGCTTCTCCCGTGTAACCATGTATTATCGCCTGAAGTGCCGTCTTGTTAATCGAGAGCTCCTTCTTTGTCAGACCGTTCTTTTTAAGTTCCTTTGCCACAAGATGCTCCTCTGCAATATGAAGCTTCTCATTCTCGGTGTAGCTGTTGAGCTCGATAATCTCCATTCTGTCGTGGAGCGGTCTTGGTATCATGGATGCGTCATTAGCGGTTGCAATAAACAGCACCTTCGATAAATCTACAGGAACCTCCATATAATGGTCGACAAAGTGCGAGTTCTGCGCCGTGTCGAGCACCTCGAGAAGCGCAGATGCTGTATCGCCCCTGCTGTCCTTTCCCGTCTTGTCAATCTCATCGAGAAGCATGAGCGGATTCTTGACTCCCGCCGTCTTTATTCCCTCAATGATTCTTCCCGGCATTGCACCGACATAAGTTCTTCTGTGTCCTCTTATCTCAGCCTCATCCCTGACACCGCCAAGACATATTCTCACATACTTCCTGTTAAGCGCCTCGGCAACAGAAGCGGCTATCGACGTCTTGCCCGTTCCCGGAGGTCCCACAAGACATATAACCGGTGAGTCATTGCCTCCCTTAAGCTGTCTCACGGCAAGAAATTCCAATATACGCTCTTTGACCTTGTCAAGACCATAGTGTTCTTTATCAAGGACTCTCTTGGCATTTTTTATATCATTGTTATCCTCCGACATATTATCCCAAGGCATTTCAAGAAGCGTCTCTATATAGCTTCGTATAACATTTGCCTCAGCAGAGCTTGCAGCCATGTTCTGATAACGTCTTATCTCTTTTTTGAGCTTTGATTTAATCTCATCCGAGGCGTTAAGCTTCTCCGTTCTGTCTAAGAACTCCTGTATCTCGCCCTCGCCTTCCTCTCCGAGCTCCTCGCGGATCATTCTCATCTGTTCACGAAGCACATACTCTTTCTGATGTTTATCAATCTCCGTGCGCACATCCCCGAGAAAATCCCGCCTTATTCTGGCAATCTCTATCTCACGTCTGACTGCATCGCATACAAGTGTGCTTCTCTCAATCAGACCGTCGCTTTCAAGTATCTCTATTTTTTTCTTATTTTCAAAAGGAAGTTCTCCGGTTGTTCTGTAAATGAGCTCCGCAAGCCCGTCAACAGACATAAGCCTTGC
>UQZF01000202.1 GCA_900545455.1 uncultured Eubacteriales bacterium | reverse complement strand
ATCGCCGCCGAGTGCACCGATAGCTGGCCAAAGAACGCAGACATAATCAACAACGCCCCGCTTCTCATCGTCGAATGCTTTGTAAAAGAGCGTTCAGGCTACGAACGCGACGGCTCCTACAGCACAGAGCGCGAGGACCGCTGGCAGATGTACGACGCAGGCATCAGTGCCGCCAACTTCTGTAACGCCGCATACGAGGCAGGACTCGGAAGCGTCATTCTCGGAATCTTTGATTTTAAGAAAGCAGCCGAGATACTTTCTCTTCCTGAGAACATCGAAGCTATGGCACTCATACCGGTAGGCTACCCTGTTGAGATTCCTCAGGCACCGAAGCGCAAGAGCGTCGACGAGCTTCTCACCTTCATGTCATAGCGGGAGACGCTTTGCAGCAGAGCAACTCGTAATATCAAATGAATTTAAACCCATGAAACCCCATATTTAAAACTTGAATCTGGTATTAAAAAAATTTAGTAATCTGAACATTTATTTAATACCAGATTTTGTTATATAATCAGCTCATCAAAAGTTTTCAGACAAAAAAGGAGGATTAAATCATGGGTGTATATGCAGTTACAGGCGGCTCAAGCGGTATCGGTGCTGCCGTCGTCGAATTACTTAAAAAGGATGGCCACGAGGTCATCAACATTGATTTAAAGAACGGAGATATATGTGCCAATCTCGCAACCCCTGAGGGCAGGCAGTCGGCAATCGACGGGCTCTACGAGAGATGTCCTGACGGACTTGACGGAATCGTGTGCAATGCCGGGGTATCCGGAAGCTGCGGAAACTACGAGCTTGTAATATCTCTCAACTACTTCGGAACAGTCAAGCTTGCACGAGGCGTGTACGAACTTTTAAAGAAAAAGCACGGCAGTGTCGTTGTAACGGTATCCAACACAATCTCACAGGGAACAGGCAGAATGGATATTGTCGATCTTTTGAATAACGTAGGTGATGAGCAGCGTATCAGAAATATTGTGAGCAAGCTTGACACAAGCAACCAGACCGTAGGCCAGTCAATGTACATGGCAACCAAGTACGCTCTAGCCCGCTGGGTAAGACGTATCTCCGCATCATGGGCTGCCAACGGCGTTCGTGTAAATGCAGTTGCACCGGGCAATGTAAGAACCGCAATGACCGACAGCTTAAATGATGCCGCCAAATACGCTGTAAGCGCACTCCCTATCCCTGTACGTTACGGCTCAGATGCACTCATGGATCCATCTGAAATTGCCGAGTCAATGAAGTTTCTTCTCTCTGACGCTTCAAGAGGTGTCAACGGAATAATCCTTTTCACTGACGGCGGAACAGATGCACTTCTCAATTCCGAGAAAGTATATTAATGGAGGTAAGGACAATGAGAGCGATTGAAAAATATGTGGACGCACTGGTAAAATGCGATAACAAGGCACTTGCAGAAATCTTTGCACCGGAAGGAACACTCCGCGACTACTGCCCTAACAGCACGGGACGTCAGGAGTACCATGTATACGGACGCGAAGCAATAGATATGTTCTTCAAAAACAAATTCACCTTCAGACAGTATCTCGTATCCAACGTCGAGATTGTCAACGACACACAGGCTGAATTTATCGCCTCCATCGGCGGATATTATGTAATGGCAATCGCCACCGTAAGACGAGTTGATGAGAACGGACTTATCGAGAGACTCACGGTAAGACCTAAGTAAATAAAAGCACTGATTTAAGTTTCCTATTACACAAAAACTTTCCACAACCTGGTACAACTATTAGTATACCAAGTTGGTGGAAAGTTTTTATTTGTCTGAAATATTATATTTCTTTTCTTAATCCTACAGGAATATGTACTTGAGAACGAACAACACTGCAAGAACATACATGAGCGGTGTTATCTTCTTAGTCTTTCCGCAGAATACGTTGATTACAACATAAGAGATAACGCCGAATGCGATACCGTCGGAAATGCTGTACATAAGCGGCATACAGAGTAAGCAGATGTATGCAGGAATAGCCTCTGTGAGGTTGTTAAAGTCAATCTCGGTAACCGCTGAAACCATGAGGAATCCGACAAATACAAGTGCAGGAGCGATTGCAAAGCCCGGAATTGCAATGAATACAGGTGAAAGGAATATAGCTAAAAGGAAAAGCACACCTGTAACGATTGATGAAAGACCTGTTCTACCGCCCTCTGCCACACCTGAAGAGCTCTCAACGAATGTGGTGGTTGTGGATGTACCAAGGATGGCACCTGCGCTTGTTGCGATGGCATCTGCCAAAAGAGCCTGCTTGATGCGAGGAAGCTTTCCGTCCTTATCGAGCATATTAGCCTTGTTAGCAACACCGATAAGTGTTCCGAGTGTATCGAAAATATCGACAAAAAGGAACGCAAACATGATTACAACGAAATCGAGAACATTGATATGCTGTCCGCTAAGGTTAAAGCACTGTCCGAATGTCTTGCCGAGTGCCGTGAGGTCGAAGTTTGACCACTGTGGAAGCATGCTTGCTCCCTGATAAAGACCTGTGAGCTGGCAGATAATTCCGAGTACCCATGTCACAACGATACCGATAAGGATTGAACCCTTAACCCTCTTGACATAGAGAATGGCAATAACAAGAAGTCCGATAAGTGCGAGGAGCGCGCTGATACCCGTTGTCTTGAAATCAGCCGTAAAATCAACGACGGTTACAAGTGTTGAACCGTCAACGATGATTCCCGCATCCTGAAGTCCGATAAACGCTACAAAAAGACCGATACCTACCGATACGCCCTTCTTGAGCTGTGTAGGTATTGCATTAAAGATTGCCTCTCTCACGTTGGTGAGTGACAGTAAAATGAAGATAAGACCTTCAATAAATACCGCAAAAAGTGCTACCTGCCATGAATAGCCCATCGTTCCGCATACCGTGTAAGCGAAATATGCGTTAAGACCAAGTCCCGGTGCAAGTGCAAACGGATAATTTGCAAGAAGCGCCATTGCAATCGTTCCGATAAAGGCTGCAAGTGCCGTAGCCATGAGTACCGCCTGCGGATCCATTCCCGATGCCGAAAGAATAGCCGGATTGAGCGCTAAAATGTACGCCATCGTCATGAATGTGGTAAGACCTGCGACAACCTCGGTTTTTACCGTAGTGTTGTTCTCCTTGAGTTTGAACATTTTCTCAAACATTCTTTGTCCTCCTTGTTTTTGCGAAGCAAAAATCCGAACCCTCTGGTGAGGAGAGGATTTTTCTCCCTAGTGTTTTTAGTAGATTATTAAAAATAAATAAAAATACTCTTAAATTATATATACTTCCCCCAAAAAGTTCAACCTTTTTTTCCGCTTAATATCTCCCCGACCGCAATGTCAAGCTCTGCAATGCTGTCAGCTTTTCTCACCTTACGCCAGCACGCCTCCCTGTCGTCTGCGAGGCTGACCATGTAAAATAGAACCTCCTTGAGCTTGAACACGACATTCTTCTCATCGGGTATTTCCGCGCGATACCCTTCCACAAGCGCATTGTAGAAATCACGGTATCTCTGTTTTTCTGGCATACTTCCAGTCCTCATAAGCTCTACCAAGCCCGGATTTGCTATGACGCCCCTACCGAGCATCACCGCACCGACAGGTGCTCTGTCACTATTCGGATATTTCTCCCTTAGTGCCGCATAGTCATTAATGGCAAAAATATCACCGTTGTATACGAGCGGATTTTTCGAGTGCTTCACGGCATAATCGAAAAGCTCCATGCGGGGCTTGTTCTTATACATGTCCTTCTGCACCCTCGGATGGATTATCAGCTCGCTTATCGGATACTTGTTGTAGATGTCAAGGAGCTCATAGAACTCATCGGGCTCATATCTGCCAAGCCTCGTCTTTACTGATATGTCAAGCCCCGAACCCGCAAGTCCGTTATATATCTCATCGAGAAAGGCATCTAACTTCTCGGGAAAGCTTAAAAAGCCCGAGCCTTTCCCCTTAGAGACAACCGTGCCCGACGGACAGCCGAGGTTGAGATTAACCTCGCTATAGCCGAACTCCTTCATTTTGAGGGCAGTAACAATGAAATGCTCCGCGTTGTTTGTGAGCATCTGAACCGCCACCTTGAGCCCCTCGTTATTCTCAGGCAGAACATCCTTTAGCTCCCTCGATTTAAAGTGCTTGTGCTCACCCGGTGAGATGAACGGCGTGTAGTACTTGTCCATCCCTCCGAAGAATTTTGCATAAGTGTTTCTGTAAATAAAGCCCGTCACACCCTCCATGGGTGCAAGGTAAAATCTCTCTTCGCTGCTCATTGGTTATCTTCCTGCATTTCTTCAAGCTCAAGCTCCGTCTCGAGCATTCGCTCTAATATACTTTCCTGATTTTTCTCCTCCGCGTCGAGCTTGTTCTGAATCTCCATGAGCTTCGGATAGTCCGATGCGAGCTCGGGGTTCATAAGCTGCAGCTTGTACTCGTCAGCCTTCCTCTCGCTCTCAGAAAGCATCGTCTCGTACTTTTCAAGCTGCTTTTTAAGCCTCGACAAAATTTTACCCGGATTGTAATAGGTCTTTTTGTCGAACACGTCGTCAAGCGTAGGTGTCGAC
>UQZF01000201.1 GCA_900545455.1 uncultured Eubacteriales bacterium | reverse complement strand
ACGAATGTTTTTGAGAATTGTGGGAGCACGCAGTGCGGAGCAATTCGATATCATTGAGGTCAAAATACCTTTTGACCTCAACATCATATGCATTATAACTATTATAGGCAGAGAAAATCCGCCAAAATTGCGCTATCTGTGAATTTTCTCTGCCCATTTTATTTAATATCTCATCCTTAGACTGAAATATCTGCTGTTTTTTTCTATTTCCGGCTGTTTTCTCTGCCCACAGCATATTATAATCACCTATTTAGACTGAAGCATACGCTGTTTTTATTTGCTCCCGGGCTGTTTTCTCTACCCACAGCATATTATAATCGCTTATTTAGACTGAAATTTCTGCCGGTGCGATATAGAGCCACCCCTACAGCAGCTCCTTAAGTATCTTGTTGATGCTTGCCGGGTTAGCCTTGCCCTTCATAGCCTTCATGGTCTGTCCAACAAGGAAGCCGAGAGCCTTCTCCTTGCCGCTGTGATAGTCGGCAACGGACTGAGGATTGGCTGCTACAATCTCCTCGATGGTGCTCTTTAACGCACCGTCATCGTTCACAATCTTGAGTCCCTTCTCCTCGACATACTTCTCAGGGTTGATGTCCTCCTTAAAGATTTTCTCGAACACTTCCTTTGCAACACTTGAATTTATTGAACCTGCCTCGACAAGCTCGATAAGCTTTGCGAGATTTTCAGGTGAGAAGCTTATGTCCTCAGGCTCCATGGAATTATCTTTTAAGAGACGCATTGTCTCAACCATGAGCCAGTTGGAGACCTTCTTAGGCTTGTTGCAGATTACGGTTGTCGCCTCGAAGAGGTCCGCCATCCTCTTTGAGTTGGTTATGATGTCAGCATCGTACTCAGGTATATCGAACTCAGCCTTATATCTTGCTCTCTTCTCATCCCTGAACTCAGGCTGGCGTGCCTTTACGGCATTAAGCCACTCATCGTCGATGACAACGGGTACAAGGTCAGGCTCAGGGAAATATCTGTAGTCCTGTGCATCCTCCTTAGAGCGCATCGCATAAGAGTACTCCTTGTTGTCATCCCAGCGTCTTGTCTCCTGAACAACCTTTCCCCCATCCTCGATAATCTCTATCTGTCTCTTCTTTTCAGCCTCGATTGCCCTCGCGATAGCTTTAAACGAGTTGAGATTCTTTGTCTCCGTTCTTGTTCCGAACTCCGAAGCACCGACCTCACGAACCGAGAGGTTCACATCGGCACGCATTGAGCCCTCCTGAAGCTTGCAGTCTGAGGCTCCGAGATACTGGATGATAAGTCTCAGCTTATCAAGATATGCGATAACCTCTTCAGCCGAGCGCATATCAGGCTCGGACACAATCTCTATAAGAGGCACGCCCGAACGGTTAAAATCGACGAGCGAGCAGTCCTCCCACTCATCGTGGACAAGCTTTCCCGCATCCTCCTCCATGTGAATCTCGTGGATTCTCACAATCTTTTTTCCTCCATCAGCAGTCTCTATCTCTATGCCGCCGTCATGGCAGATTGGATGATACAGCTGTGAAATCTGGTAGTTCTGTGGATTATCAGGGTAAAAATAATTCTTCCGGTCAAATATATTCTTCCGGTTAATCTCGCAGTTGGTCGCAAGTCCCACTGCCATGGCGTACTCCACAACCTGCTTGTTTAAAACCGGAAGTGAGCCCGGCATACCTGAACATACCGGACACACATGCGTATTAGGCGCTCCGCCGAATGCCGTGGAGCAGCCGCAGAAAATCTTAGTCTTTGTAGCAAGTTCTACATGAACCTCAAGTCCAATGACGGTTTCGTATTCTTTCATTCAATATTCCTCCATGTCACTTTTTTAAAGTAACCCAAATAACTTTGAAAAACGTGCTTTTACGTTTTTCCTGTATGAAATAACAGAACATATCAATCAACGTATCCTGCTGATTCAGATGTTCTTTTCATGCTGCTCATAAGTATACGCCGCACGGATAAGCGTCTTTTCCGAGAAGCAGTCCCCGATAAGCTGTACACCTATCGGAAGCCCGTTTTTATCGTTTCCGCATGGAACACATATTCCCGGAAGTCCCGCGAGGTTTACCGAAATGGTGTAAATATCTCCAAGGTACATCTTGATAGGGTCGGAAAGTGACTCTCCGAGCTTTGGAGCCGTGGTAGGAGCCGCCGGTCCTAATATAACATCATATTTTTCAAATGCCTTGTCAAATTCCTTCTTTATGAGCGCCTTGGTCTTTAATGCCTTGATATAGTAGGCATCGTAGTAGCCGGAACTCAACACGAAGGAGCCGAGCATAATACGTCTCTTTACCTCCGCGCCGAAGCCCTCTGAGCGCGACTTCTTGTACATATTGTGAAGTCCCTCGTACTCCTCGGTTCTGTAGCCGTACTTCACACCGTCAAAACGTGCGAGGTTCGAGCTTGCCTCCGCAGACGCAATGATATAGTAGGCAGGAATGGCGTAATCCACAAGTCCGAGGTCAAACTCTTCGACAATGGCACCCTTGCCCTCAAGCACCTTTGCCGCCGCTAATACCTTCTCCTTGACCTCCTCGTCGATTCCCTCGCCAAAATAGGTTCTCGGAATACCTATTTTAAGCCCTGCAACATCCTCGACAAGCGCATCCGTGAACTTGTAGTCCTCCGGCTCTCTCTTTACGGAGGTGGAATCCTTTGCATCGTATGAGGCTATCGCTTCAAGCACCGTCGCACAATCCGTGACGTCCTTGGTTATAGGTCCAATCTGGTCAAGCGATGAGCCATAGGCTATAAGTCCGTATCTCGAAACCGTTCCGTAGGTAGGCTTCATTCCGACAACTCCGCAGTATGAGCTTGGCTGTCTGATGGAACCGCCCGTATCGGAACCAAGTGCATAATAGCACTCATCCGCTGCAACAGCCGCAGCCGAGCCGCCTGACGAACCACCCGGAACATGCTCCGGATTCCTGGGATTCTTTGTTGCCCCGAAAAATGAAGTCTCGGTTGTACTTCCCATGGCAAACTCGTCCATGTTCGTCTTACCTATTATAATAGCTCCCGCCTTCTCAAGATTTAAAACCGCCTCCGATGAGAATGTAGGCTTGAAATTTCCAAGAATCTTAGAAGAACATGTCGTGAGCACGCCCTCCGTGCACATATTGTCCTTGATTGCTACAGGTACGCCTGCTAATGGTCCTGTAAGTGTACCATCATCTATCTTCTTCTGAACCTCATCAGCTTTTTTAAGTGCCTGCTCCTCACAGAGCGTCACATAGCAGTTATACTCACCCTCAGCGGATTTAATTCTGTCAAATACAGCCTCAACAGCCTCGCGGACAGATATTTCCTTGGACTTAATCTTTCTGCCAAGTTCTACCGCTGTCATTTTTGCAATATCCATATCTATCTCCAATCTGTAAATGTTTCAGAACCAATATTACATAAATCAACTAAAACAGCCACATTTTAAGACTATTTTAAAGTCTGATTCTGCTCAAAGAAAAGGTTGCAGAATGTAACCGTAAAACATTGATTGTGAAAATGTATCTGAACAATTACTATTATATTTTCACTCTACTCCACCGTCTTAGGCACCATGTAGAAGCCGTCCTTCTCCTCCGGGGCATTGGCAAGCATATTCTCGCTGTCATCACCATTGGTCACGACATCCTCACGGAACACATTTTTTACCGGAAACACATTCGACATCGGCTGCACTCCGTCCGTATCCAGCTCATTGAGCATATCAATATAATTTAACATATTTCCCATATCCTTCTTGGCAGCTTCCTTCTCCTCATCGGAGAGTTCCAGCTTTGCAAGGATACCCACATACTCTATGGTCTCGTCTGTAATTACATTTGCCATCTGCGTATTCTCCTTTTGCTTTTATACTGCAATTAATTAAATCCTTTTAATCGTAGCACATTTTGTTTTTTATGACAAGTTTAAACATCTTTAAAAAGGCAATTCTAACTCGTTCTTTTAACTTGGCATATAATTCAATATGCCAAGTTAAACTGTCATAATTAACCTATCTTTACTGCTATAACCAGATACATCCATTTTAACTCGTTTTTCAACTCGTCATTACCAAGTTAAATAAATAATTAAACCTCTTTCAAAATATATTTTGCATATCTTCCACCATTGTGCATTTCAATAATATTTTCTTCTTTCATCTTTTCAATCGTTCTTCTCGCCTGTTGATTTGTAAAACCACACAGCTCTTGTACCGTACTACGATTGATATAGCCTTGAAGTCTAATATATTCTGTAATCATATCTTTTGCTTTAATATATTGCACTGTCTTATCTCTAGTATATTCAATATCTGACTTCACAGCCTCATATACTCGTGCTGTCAGCATATACTCCTTTCCAACAACCTCTATTAAACCAAATTTCATCAATTCAGAACAACATTTTCTTGCATCCTCAGCTGATATCTGAGCCACTTTCTGTATATCAGAAAGCTTAATCTTTCTATTTTCTACAATATATCTTAATACCATTAATTGAGATAACGACAAACTTATCTGTTTTGAATCCTGCTCTTTCACAACAAATCTTACAAAATCCGGATCTTCCATTGTGCTTTCTAGTGTTAATTGTACA
>UQZF01000200.1 GCA_900545455.1 uncultured Eubacteriales bacterium | reverse complement strand
GCAAAAAAGAAACTTGAAGAATATGACAAGGTTGCGGATATTGCAGAGGAGAAAGAGAATGCTGCGGACAACATAAATCAGAAAAAGTCCGAATCTGAGGATGTTGACAGTAAACATGCTGATGATAAGAAACGCGCTGAGGAAGAATACGAAAAGACAGCAAAAGAATTTGCTGAGAAAGTCGATAATGCCAAGGGTGAAGTTTCAGGCAAGAAGAATGAGAGCAGCAATATAATCGATTCTCTTGAGGGACTTACTGATGATGAGAAAAACGGATTTAAATCGAAACTGAATGATATTCTGAATGAAGGATTGAATAAAATAAGTGAGGCAGACACGACAGATTCCGTAAACGCTGCAAAGAATGAACTTGAGTCAAAGATTAATGAAGTCATGGCTGAGGCAGAGTCACTTAACAATGATCGTATTAAAGACAGCGATAAGAATAACAAAGCTGAGGCTGGAGATAGCACAACTTCTGAAACCGATATCAAAGAGAACGGAAACACAGCTTCTGATGTTAAGGAGAGTGAAAACAAAAATCCGGACAACAGCAAGGACAGCATAAAGGAAATAAAGAATGCGGCTGATGAGATAAAGACGGTTATATCTGAATCGAAAGCAGTGACTGATGAGAAGATGCCGGCCGACGCTGAAATAGTTATCGGAAATAACAGCATCAGCTATGAGGAACTTGTTGAGTTTGTGAAGAATACGGAGGTTAAGCCTGACTCGATTCTTGCTGAGCTGGGTGTTTCTCCTGAGGAGATGGCGGCACTGCTCGTAAACGAGGATGTTGCGGACACATGTCTTAAGGAATCGGTCAATGCGGGAGTCATAACGGCCGCATTTGATAACCGAAGTGAGCTTATTGTATCAGGTAACTTTACAGGGATGTAAAGGACGATGTGAAGACGGATGATAATCATGTGGGAGAAGCTTCTGATGTAACGGATGATGGCAGCGATGTTGAAGGTGAATCATCACGGTTTATTTTGTTTAATCTTTTGGCTCTTCTGGTTCTTCTTGGAGCAACAGCTTCAGAGTGGGCTGGAAGAAGAAAAGAAAAATACATTATAACAGCAATGTCTGTGATAGCGCTTATAGTGTATATCGTAAGATTCAGTGTCGGAGCGGTGAAGCTTTTTGATCTTTCAAGCATATTCTATGCTTTGATGCTGGCTGCATCCGTTGTCTGCATGATTATTTTCGGAAAAATCCAAAAGCAGGATGACAAATAAAAAGTTAATAAAAGAGTGAAGAAACACAGGGAGGACCGTGCATGAAAAGTGCACGGTCTTTTCTGTATAAAAACAGAAAAATAATAAAAACATATTGACATCTGAACATATATGAATATAATAAAGATATGAACGGATGAACAAGTGCTAATATGTTGTATCTGTGAAAGGTCCGCATAAGGATTGCGATTGGAGGTGACTTATATGGCGGATAATGCAGGAGAGCAGAACGAATTTCTCGCAGCTCACGAGGATGTAGTAAGGAGGGTGTTAGAGCAGCAGCCTGCCGAAGAGTATCTGTATGATCTTGCAGAGTTATTTAAGGTGTTTGGAGATTCCACCAGAATAAGAATACTGTACGCTCTGTTTGAAAGTGAGTTATGTGTGAATGATATCGCACAGCTTTTGAATCTAGGACAGTCGGCGGTCAGCCACCAGCTCAAGATTCTCAAGGATGCGAAGCTTGTGAGGTTTCGCAGGGAGGGCAAGATTATATTCTATGCCCTTGACGATGACCATGTCAGAAACATACTGAGCATGGGAATGGAGCATGTAGAGGAATAGGAGTTTTAAAAAATTTAATTATAAAAATTTAAGGAGGATTTTATCATGAAAAAGACATACAATGTAGAGGTTGACTGCCCTAACTGCGCAGCTAAGATGGAGGAGGCAGTTAAGAACACTAAGGGAGTTAAGGATGCTTCACTCAGCTTTATGACACTCAAGCTCAAGGTTGAATTTGAGGATGGCGCAGATGTCGATGCGGTTATGAAGGAAGCTTACGCTAACTGCAAGAAGGTCGAGGATGACTGTGTAATTGAGCTTTAATGTATGTGCTGTCGGTGCTTTGCATCGGCAGCAGATTTTTCATTATGGTAAAGGGAGGCATTTATGAATAAGAAACAAAAGACGATATTGTATCGTATTATTATTTCCGCTGTTCTGGTTGTGGTTGTTTCCATACTTGATGCCCTGTTGGATTTGAATGTGTGGATTGCCGCTATATTGTACCTGATTCCTTATTTTGTAATCGGATATGATATTCTTAAAAAGGCGGGAAAGGGAATTTTAAACAGACAGATTTTTGATGAGAATTTCCTTATGGCTGTTGCGACGGTAGGTGCTATAGCAATCGGAGAGTTCCGCGAGGGTGTTGCGGTTATGCTTTTCTACCAGATAGGAGAGCTTTTCCAGAGTGTTGCGGTCGGAAAGAGCAGAAGAAACATTGCGGCACTCATGGACATCAGACCGGACTACGCGAACATCGTTGTCGACGGACAGCTACAGAAGGTTGATCCCGATGAGGTCGAGATTGGAACGACGATAGTTGTCAATCCGGGCGAGAAGGTTCCGATTGATGGTGTTATAATTGAGGGAAATACATCGCTCAATACCAGCGCGCTCACGGGCGAGAGTGTTCCGAGGGATGCGACTTGCGGCGATGAGGTTATAAGCGGATGTATCAACCTCACGGGAACAATCCACATCCGCACGACGAAGGAGTTCGGCGACTCGACGGAATCTAAGATACTTGACCTTGTCGAAAATTCAAGCCTTAAAAAGTCGCGCTCGGAGAACTTTATCACAAAATTTGCAAAATATTACACTCCGGCTGTATGCTACAGTGCACTTGCACTTGCAATCATACCGCCTGTAATTAATCTCATACTCGGTAATCCTGCAGCATGGCTGACTTGGATTATAAGGGCACTTTCATTCCTCGTTGTAAGCTGTCCTTGTGCCCTTGTAATTTCCATTCCGTTAAGCTTCTTTGGCGGAATAGGATGTGCTTCAACGAACGGAATACTTGTCAAGGGTTCTAACTACCTTGAAGCACTTGCAGATACAAAATACATCGTATTTGATAAGACCGGAACACTAACAAAGGGTGTGTTCGAGGTTACCGGAATTTATCCTGAGAATGGTTTTACATCGGATGAGCTTCTCTACTATGCGGATTATGCTGAGAGCGGTTCAAGCCATCCTATAAGCCTGAGCCTTAAAAAGGCCTACGACAAGAAGCTTGAGCTCGAGCGTGTCACAGACATAGAGGAGGTTGCAGGTCACGGCGTCACGGCGGTTGTCGACGGAAGAAAGGTTGCAGCCGGAAACGTCAAGCTTATGAAGAAGGTCGGCGCTACAGTTTCATCGGAGCACGATGAGGGCACTGCGGTATATGTTGCGATTGACGGCGTATATGCGGGCTGCATCACAATATCCGATGTTGTTAAGCCAACCTCGAAGGAGGCAATCTCAGGTCTTAAAGCATCGGGAATCAAGACCGTGATGCTCACTGGAGATACGGCTAAGACGGCACAGCGTGTCGGAACAGAGCTTGGGCTTGACGAGATTCACAGCGAGCTTCTTCCGGCAGACAAGGTTGCACAGGTTGAGAGGCTTCTCGGAGAGAAGGGCTCCAAGGAAAATCTTGCATTCGTCGGCGACGGCATCAATGATGCACCTGTTCTTTCAAGAGCGGACATCGGTGTTGCGATGGGTGCGCTCGGTTCGGATGCGGCTATTGAGGCTGCGGATGTAGTTCTCATGGATGACGATCCTGCCAAGCTTGCACTTGCGATGAGGATATCCAGAAAGACACTCGGCATAGTAAGACAGAATATTGCGTTTGCACTTGCAGTCAAGTTTGCCTGCCTTGTGCTTGTCGCAATCGGTGTTGCCAACATGTGGGTAGCGATATTCGCAGATGTGGGTGTTATGGTTCTCGCGGTATTAAATGCTACGCGGGTACTCAAGATAAAGTAATAAAAACGGAAAAAAAGAGAATACTTGATTTATGCGACAGCATATGATATACTGGCTGTAGCTGAAAAGGATATGAGTATTAATGAGTACTCAATTCGAACCCCCGCGAGGTCCTGACTCGTGGGGGTTCTTCTCATTTTAGACGGTTGAGCATCCGTTAGGCTAATTGTCGCTATTGTCTCTGTCTAACCATTTGCAGATATAGTAGCTGACTATGCCTGCCACGACAGAAACGAAAAAGGATATGAGTATTTCCAATATGAGCACCCCCTTCCTGTTGCCGGAATGGGTGCGACAACGAAACAATTATATCATGACATCGGTTATCGGACAATGAGTTTATGTTTAATTTTAACTATAAAGTGAAACTTTCTTAATGCGATTTTAATCTTAAAATCTTACAAAGCTCGCAAAATAAAGCTTGTGAATGATATAGTACGACATAGGTACGACAAGTAAATAAGCAAACAGTAGCTTTAATAAGTCTCTTTAAATTAAATTCATGTGGATTCAAGTAAATAATTGGTACTGGAGGACATTTTTCTGAAAGAAGAATGTCTTTTTGCTATGGTCATTTTAAATATGGAGGATGA
>UQZF01000199.1 GCA_900545455.1 uncultured Eubacteriales bacterium | reverse complement strand
TTCCGCACATCTTGTCAAGCTCCGCAAAATCGCACTGTTTTCCAAATAAGCACTCTGATTTCAAAGATATGCTGCTTATCGAATCTTCATCATCCGCAGCATCCATACATATCCAAATGCTGTAAACCTTCTTTATGTTGTCATATTCACTCTTTACAAAGTTGATACCCTTCTGCGATGAAATCAGTCTCGCAAGGTAAAATACGATTCTGTTTTCAATGTGATAGCCTAGCTTCTTAAAATCAGATGTTCGCTGGGCTTCAATATTGATTATGATTTCAAGTGCAGCCGACGCCACCGCCATCATAAAACGTATGTCGTATGTGACATAGCCCTCATTCGGTATCGAATCCTCTGTCTGATAGCTGTCAATTCTCTCTGCATTCGTTAACCCGGGGTTCATTGGAACCGTCCCGATTCGTATGCTTCCGCAGTCAATACAGCTCATAATCTCCGATATGCTAAGATCATCCGCCTCCGCGACCGTATGTTTTACAATTCTTGCAAGCACTTGAATATCCGCAAGTATCTCTTTCACATTCTTATCATACCCTGTCTTGGCGGAATCAACTGCTTCAATAGTGTTCCCCAAATGTGTCCGTATCTTCATTAGTCTACCCCTCAATTATATACCCGAAAACAAAGCAGCTCAATTACTTTCTGTCCCATTTTCATATCCAATAGTTACATATCAAGATATCCCCCAATATCTTTTATAATAACTATATCATTCATGATAGCATAATTCAATACAGCCATTGTTTATACTTGTTTTAACCGTTGTTTGTAATTTCAGCAGTAATACATCAATTTAACTTTTTATCGCACATATCAAGCGCCGACGCTATAACCGCATCCATGTCATAATACTTGTACTCACCAAGCCTGCCCCCAAAGGTCACCTTCGGTTCTGACGCAGCAAGCTCCTTATACTTAGCGTAAAGCTCACCGTTCTTTGCATCATTTACAGGATAATATGGCTCATCCCCAGGCTTCCACTCGGAGGAATATTCACGGCTTATGATTGTCTTTGGAAGATCATTGCCGTTCTCGTCCTTGCCAAACTCAAACCACTTGTGCTCGATAATTCTTGTCCAAGGTGTCTCTCTGTCCGTATAATTAACCGCTGCATTTCCCTGAAAATTAGGCTTGTCAAGAAGCTCGTTCTCAAAGCGCACCGAACGGTACTCAAGATAACCAAGCTTATATTCAAAATAGGCATCTATCTGACCGGTGTATATCACCTCGTCCGCAAGAGCATCAAGCTCAGTCTTGTTCTCAAGGTAATCCGTGTTAAGCCTTACCTCTATGCCGTCTAACAGATTGGCAATCAGCTTCGTGTAACCTCCGACAGGAATTCCCTGATAAAGCGCATTAAAATAATTGTTATCAAACGTAAAACGCACAGGAAGTCTCTTGATGATAAATGCCGGAAGCTCCTTACAGTCGCGTCCCCACTGTTTCTCGGTATATCCTTTGATGAGCTTCTCATAAACATCACGACCAACCAATGAGATTGCCTGCTCCTCAAGATTCTTCGGCTCGCCCTTTATCTCTCCGCGCTGCTTCTCAATCTCAACCATTGCCTCTTCCGGTGTCACAACGCCCCACATTTTGTTGAACGTGTACATGTTAAAAGGAAGCGAATACAGCTCTCCGTGATAATTAGCAACCGGGCTGTTGGTAAAACGGTTGAACTCTGCAAACTTCGTTATATAATCCCACACACGCTTATTGTTGGTGTGAAAAATATGTGCTCCGTACTTGTGCACATTGATTCCCTCTATGTTCTCTGTATATATATTTCCCGCAATGTTAGGACGCTTGTCGACAACAAGCACTGACTTGCCATGTGCCTTTGCCTCGTGCGCGAATACAGAACCATATAAACCTGAACCAACTACTAAATAATCGTATTTCATAGTAAATTTCTCCCTCATGCCGATAGCTGTAATAACCCTGATTCTATCCTACTCCACGAACTTTCTTGCCTGCTCCTCCGTCAGAAAAAACTTCTCCATAATCTTATCAACAATAACATCCTTTGAAGTTCCCATTTCATTTAATATATCTACAAGACCTCTGATTCCCTGTTCTTTGCCTTGTTCTATGCCCTGTTCCATTCCTTTTTTAATTCCACGTTCCTCAACAACTTCGCTCAAGTTGCACATACTGTTAATCCTCCCTTCCAATTCTGTCGTTATCTCCATAGCATACTTTTCTTCAAGCTTCGTCTTTTTAGTCTCGCTGTCCTGATTTGAAAGTAGGTCCTCAAGCATTGCAATCAGCTTGTTTCTCGACTCTGCCGCATTTTCATTATTTCTGATTCGGATAACCATTCCACACATCTTGTCAAGCTGCGGAAAGTCACACTGTTTTCCGAATAAGCAATCCGATTTTAATGATATGCTGTTAACTGAATCTTCATCGTCTGCTGCATCCATACATATCCAGATGCTGTACACCTTCTTTATATTGTCATACTCACTTTTTGTAAAGTTGATACCCTTCTGCGATGAAATCAATCTTGCGAGATAAAATACAATTCTGTTCTCGAGATGATATCCAAGCTTCTTAAAATCTGATGTCCGCTGGGCCTCAATATTAATTATAACCTCAAGCGCGGCCTCCGCAATTACCAGCATAAAACGTATATCGTAAGTGATATAACCCTCATTCAATACCGAATCTTCTGTCTGCAGGCTGTCAATCCTGCCGGCATTTGTCAGTCCCGGCTCCATTAGAACCGTTCCAATCCGTATGCTCTCACGATTAATGCATCTTATAATCTCAGAAATACTTAACTTTCCAGCCTCTGCCACCGTATGTTTTACAACTCTTGCAAGCACTTGGATATCAGCAAGTATTTCCTTCACGTTCTTATCATATCTTACCTTAGCGTAATCAACCGCCTCAATCGTATTTCCCAAATGCGTCTGTACCTTCATCCGTCTACCCCTCAATTATATACCCGAAAACAGGACAGCACAATCACTTTCTGCCCCATTTTCATATCCAATAGTTACATATTCCGATATCCCCCAATATCTTTTATCATAACTATATCATATATGATAGCACAATTCAATACAGCCATTGTTTATATTTATTTAATCTATATTTGCATTTATTACTTCTTTTTAAATCTAAAAGTCATATACGCGCCAGCCAGTAATCCGCTTATAATCATCCATGCCTTAACGTGCAGGTTATCACCTGTATTTGGCGACAGATAACCCGTATTGCCACCCGTAGCATCCTCGCTAACTGAATTTTTTTCAGAATCAGTTGTCACATCTTGACCGCTGCCGGACGGTCCAGCTGAGCCTGGTTCCTCAATAGTGCTTGTCGGCTCCTGTGTACTTCCCGGTTCTTCGCTGCTTGTCGGTTCCTGTGTGCTTCCCGGCTCCTCGCTGCTCGTCGGCTCCTGTGTGCTTCCCGGCTCTTCGCCGCTTGTTGATTCCTGATTTTTTGTCACTGAAAAAACCGCTGATGCCGTTCCGCTTGATGACACGATTCCGATTGTATGTTTTCCGGCATCCAGACTTTCAATAACTTCAAGCATCAAGGTCACAATTATGCTTCCCTCTTTTACATTAAATTCCTTATCCTTCACCAGCACATTGCCATCCAACTCCACTCTTATAAAATCGGATAATGCTGCATTTGAACGAAAACTTATCGATTTTCCGGATTCAGCATCGACAACCGTATTATTTCCATCTGTTATCACGGGCGCAAGCTTTGCCGTTACAGTGTCACTCTTTTCAACCTCTTCTGCTCCGCTCTCATCCAAAAAAAATCTGTTACATACCTGACAAATATAATATTCTATATTTCCTTCCGATGCCGCCGTAGCTGCTTTGGCCTCCACATGCTGAAATTGATGCGCCGTCTTGTCAATTATATTTCCCGTACTTATTTTTTTATTGCAATCAGCACAATATGTATCCCCTGTATATCCATTATCAATGCAGGTCGGCTCCTTTGACTCCTTTATTACTGTATTTTTATGATTGTCAGGATTCAAATCACCATATTCCTGCTGACATTCAGAACATACAGCTCGTTTCACGCAGGTTGCTTCCCCTCCGCTGTGAACATGCTCCGCAAAATCTCCATTTATCTTAAATGTAAGAACATTATCATTAATATCCGTAACTTCAATTTTTATCTTGCCATAGATTTCTATATCCTCACCCACAGCCAAAGCCGCATCCATTTTTGTACCCTGTTCTCCTCCAACCACCTGATAATTCCACTTAGAACCGGAATAATTCATATTGCTCGGAAACTTCGTCCCCGTGTCGATGAGGTAGCATACCAGACCGGATTTCATTTTTGTTTTATCCACCTGATTCCCGTCAATTTTATACAAATCCTTATCCTGGCAGTCATATTTGTTTCCATCCGCAGCAAAATTTCTGTACTCCAAGTAAAGCGTTTTGTCTTTTTCCGGAATATCAAGCTTATATCCTACCGCATCAGACAGCTTCGTCGTTCCCAGTGCATTCAAGCTGTACTCACCGTCAGCAGCTATCGTCTTAACATCGCCATCATCAACCCATTGATATGATACCTCTGAAGTAGACAAGGTAAATAACCAAAATCTACTTTGGAG
>UQZF01000198.1 GCA_900545455.1 uncultured Eubacteriales bacterium | reverse complement strand
GGGCTGTACCAGCCGTTCTCAGACTGGGCGGGAGCGGGAGCTACGGTTCCTCTCCTCGGCTTCGGAAACGTGCTCTGGAAGGGCGTCAAGGAGGCTGTTGACCTTGAAGGACTGCTTGGTGTATTTAAGGGCGGCTTCAAGGCAGGTGCGGTCGGAATATCGGGAGCACTGATTTTCGGCTATATAGCTTCACTGATAACCAATCCTAAGATGAAAAAATAAATAAAAGAATGCCGTATCAGGACACATTACATGAATTATTATGATATTCATTTGCACAAGGATAAGCCGAAGTTAAGTAGCACGTTGAGACTTATCTTGTGCAAATAATATCATTGTTTTAAGGTAATCTTCTGATACGACATTCTTTTTAATTTGTTAATAGCTGATTGGTCTCAGTGCACATCGCACTCGTCGTTTAACTTGTCGGGTGTTATGACATAGTCGAGGTCGGTTATGATGTACTGCTCCATATTCTGGATGAGTGATAAATCTTTCTTGATGTAGACTGCTTTATATCGTGATTCGGGAGGGCAGCTTTCTTTGGCTACCTTGCCGGAATCCTTGCACATCGTGACTTGGATGTGTACGTCACAGACCTCTGTAGGGACTGTTCCGTCCTCGAAGTATTCGGTTATTACCTGGCTTCCGCGAGGGTCGCTGTCACATAGTCCCGGGATTGCAAGCTTGCCGGATTCAGCACATACTTCGGCCTCCACTATATTATACGGCTTCTGGAATTCGGTGTATTCAAGCTCTTCGTGGGCATGTTCCATTATATCCTTCCATATATTGAGCTGCGTCATTGTGTAGTATGCCGTGTTGACAGGTGTACTGTCATCGTTACCAATCCAGATTCCGGCAGTGTAGTAAGGCGAGAAACCGATGAACCACTTATCTGTATTGAGCTGTGAAGTACCGGACTTACCTGCATAGTACATGGTGTCACTTTTTAAGTAGGTAAGGTTGTCTGTGACAACGCTTCTCAGGGCACTGTCTAAGAGCCATGCTGTCGACTCCTTGATTACACGGTGGCTGTTGGAAGCCGAGTTGTCAAGAAGAATATTGCCGTCGTGGTCAAGTACTTTCGTGTACAGCTTTGGCTCGTTGTACACACCGTAGTTGGCTATTGCAGCATAGGCGGCAGTCATCTCATAGTTCGTTGCACCGTTTGTGATACCACCGAGGGCGATTGCCTGATAGTGCTGTTCTTCGGCAGTGAGGGTTGATATACCGTAGCTTAGAGCGTAGCTGTAGCCGAGCTCAGGTGAAATGTCTGTAATTATCTTTACGGCAGGTACGTTACGGGATACGGTTATAGCCTCACGTATTGTCATAAGTCCATGATATTCGTCGTCGACGTTGGTTACAAGCTTGCCTGTCGAGTACAGATAAGGTACGTCGTCATATACGGTGGCAAGTGTCATTCCGGCCGTGTCGAGTGCCGGGGAGTACACTGTGAGAAGCTTAAAGCTTGAACCGGGTGAACGGGTTGAGTCTGTTGCACGGTTGAGTACAAGTGAATGAGTCTTGTCACCGCGTCCTCCGACAAGGGCTTTTACATATCCTGTGGACTGTTCGATGAGAACAAATGAAGCCTGTGGTTCAAGAGTGTATGTTATGCTTTCTGTGCCGTCAACCTCTGTGCCGCCTGTCTCCTTGAGAATGTAGGTCTTGAAGGTGTTGATTGCATCCTGTGCCTCCGACTCTGTGGAGAACATCAAGGTGAATCCTGACATTCCGAGTGTTGACTGGTAGAAGTTCAGAATCGAATTCTCGGTATAACTGTGGAATTCCCCATCCTTGTCCTTTACCTGCAGTCTGTAGCGAAGTGTGAAATCATAACGTCCCGAGTAGTAATCCGGATTATTGACTGCACTTTCGGCATATTTCTGTAATTCGCTGTCCTGGCATGAATATATCTGCAGACCTCCACGGTATACAAGATTGTAAGCCTGTGTCTGTGTGTAGCCTTTGAGGTTCATGAGATCCTCCATAAGCTGTGATATCAGGGCATCGGTGTAATATGAGTATGCGGTGGAACCGGATGATGTGTTCTTCACATTCATTATACGGTCATATACATTGTCCGCAAGTGCTTCGTCATACTCCTGCTGTGTTATAAGTTCCTGGTCAAGCATGTTCCGGAGAACTATTGCGCGTCTCTCCTTGTTGTTGTCAGGAAAACGGACAGGGTTGTAACGGTACGGGTTAGATGTAGTTGCTGCAATTACGGCGCTTTCCGAAATGGTAAGCTCGGATACATCTTTGTTAAAATAGTTCTGTGCGGCAGCCTGTACACCTAAGTTGTTGTTGCCGAGATTAATGGTGTTGAGATAATTCTGCAGAATTGTTTCCTTGTCAACATTCTGCTCCAGAATAAGTGCGAGATACTGTTCCTGGAACTTACGCTTGAATGTATCGATAAGTCCGTTCTCGCTCTCTGCCGAAAAGACATTGTTCTTGATAAGCTGCTGTGTTATCGTACTGCCTCCCTGAGTCTCCTTAAAGCCGCTCTTTATTGTTGAGTAGGCTGCACGGACGATTCCTCTCGGGTCAATGCCGTTGTGATAATAAAAACGGGAATCCTCGATAGCTATGAAAGCATCAATCAGGTGCTGCGGCATATCATTTATGCTTGCTTCAATCCGGTTAGAGCCTGAGGCGACAAGCGTCTCGACTTTGTTGCCCTCGCTGTCATATATGTATGACTGATACCATTGAGGTGAAACGGCGTCCAACGAAATCTGGGGAGCGGTCTGAATTATTCCGGTAAAAGCACCGAGACCTACGCAGGCTATCATAACAAAGCAGATAACAAAGCACACGGTCACCAATTTAAAAACCAAAAGCACAGCCTTGCGTCCAAGCTTGGTTGAAGGCGAGCGGAGTGCTTTTATTTTCCTTCGTATTGATTTTGAACCATAATTCATATTGTATAAAACCTCCGATTTTTATATTATACCAAATAAAGTCCGCCAAATAAAGTAAATTATTGCTTTACAATTGATTTTTCACATATTATCCTTATTTTAAACAAGAACAGTGCAGGAGAATTGATATGGCAGAGAGCGTTGCGTTCATAAAGGCCGGTGGTGAAGGCTTGTATGAGGAGAAAAAATCTAGATTTATTGCGGCAGTGTACAGCATTTCGAGCGAGGAGGAGGCAGTTTCGCATATTGAAGCCGCAAGGAAAAAATATTGGGATGCAAAGCATAACTGCTATGCCTTTGTGATTGGGGACAATAATGAAATTATGAGATTTTCCGATGACGGTGAACCGTCAGGTACGGCAGGAAAGCCTATACTTGAGGTGATTACGGGGAGAGGTGTTCATAACTGCCTCATAGTAGTGACGAGATATTTTGGCGGAACTTTGCTTGGAACAGGCGGACTCGTGAGGGCTTATCAGAAGTCATCACTTGATGCACTTGACAACAGTGCAATAGCTGTGAGGACAAAGGGAAGCCGTATAACGGTAAGAACTGATTACAACAGCGCGGGAAAACTGCAATATGCTGCCCAGAAGAACGGGTGGATACTCGAGAACACAATCTATGAAGCGGATGTGAGTCTTATTCTTGCTGTCCCGGATAACATGTGTGGGAGAGTTATCAAGGAAATCACGGAGATAACGTCGGGCAAGGCACTGATAAGCGAGGAAAAGAATATAGATATAGAAGAACCGGTGCAGCCTGATTAAAACTGCATCGGTTCTTTTATAAATTTCTTAATTATAATAGGATAAATTACCGTTACCCACATTATCACCATAAAGTATCTGAATGTGTTGGCAGGAATTGTGTTGCCTAAGAGAAGCTTAAGTCCGCTCTTAAATGCGAGTGCTCCGACAAGCCCGATGACCACTTTCAGAATCTGCAGCCATACGCGGCTGTTCTTTGGATTAAATTTAATATAGTGCTTTTCGATAAACCACCCGATTGCAAAGCCTGCTCCCGCTCCGGCAGCCTTAAAGCCGTCCATTGCGAGAACATCGGTGGTGCGTCCCGCCTTGACGAGATAATAAGAGTAACCGAACAGCCCTGCTGACAATATAAATATAAGAAGCATAACCAGAATATCGGTAAGTGTGCTTGAATTAAGATTGTCGTATATAAGGCTCACGGCTGTGCTTATCACGATTGTTATGCCGAAACTTACAAGCACATCCTTGGGAGTGTGGCAGCCGAGATACATGCGTGAAAGCATCACGGCGGCTATTATAATGAAAGAGACTATATACAGCCGGCCCTTCTTGAAATAGAACGCGATAGAGCTGTAGAGACTGGTTGAACTCTGCGTATGTCCGCTTGGAAATGAGTATCCGGTGGCGGTGTCCATGACCTGTTCTACGGGCTTGAATTCAGGGTCAATAACCCAAGGTCTGTCTATGCGGAAATGAACTTTAAGTCCCTGAACCGCAACTCCTGACAGAAAGTAGGAGAATGCTATCCGATAGGCAAGCTTCTTATTGATACACCAGAATATAACCGCGAACAGACTGACCAGCACAAGCTCCTCTCCGAATGATGTACATATAATAAAGAACACATCGAGAAATCCGTTCCTTATGCTCTCAAGAAAATACAAAAATTCCATAAGTGTTTTCCTCTTTTTATTTAGTTTGATAAATTGTTAATATAGTATTTTGATTATAGCA
>UQZF01000197.1 GCA_900545455.1 uncultured Eubacteriales bacterium | reverse complement strand
GAATTGCTCCTGCTCCAAGAGGAATTCCTAAGATTGAGGTTACATTCGATATTGATGCTAACGGTATTGTTAATGTTTCAGCTAAGGATCTTGGCACAGGCAAGGAGCAGCACATCACAATCACATCCGGCTCTAACATGTCAGATGCAGATATTGATAAGGCTGTAAAGGAAGCTGCCGAGTTCGAGGCACAGGATAAGAAGCGTAAGGAAGGCATTGATGCCCGCAATGAGGCTGATTCAATGGCATTCCAGACACAGAAGGCTCTTGATGAGGTAGGCGACAAGATCAGCGCATCCGAGAAGGAGAGCATTGAGAACGAGATTAAGGCTCTCAGAGCAATCCTTGACAGAACTAATGCAGAGAGCATGTCTGACAGCGATATCGATGAGATTAAGGCTGCTAAGGAGAAACTTATGAATACGGCACAGCCTGTATTTGCTAAGATGTATGAGCAGGCTCAGGGTGCTGCAGGTGCTGCAGGCGCAGGTCCTGATATGAGCAACATGGGTGGTCAGCAGAGCACATCTTCTAACAATTATGGTGATGATGTTGTTGACGGAGACTACAAAGAGGTATAATATGTAGAATTGTGAGTGCAGCGTGGCTGCTGAGCAATTCCAAGACATTATAAAGTAAGTGGAGTGGATGGCTCAAATGGAGTTATTCACTCCATTTGAGTGTATAATAACAGGAGGAACAACAATGGCAGATAAAAGAGATTATTATGAGGTGCTTGGAGTACCTAAGACTGCCACTGATGCAGAGCTTAAAAAAGCATACAGAGTATTAGCTAAGAAGTATCATCCGGATGCAAACCCGGGAGATAAGGAGGCTGAGGCTAAGTTCAAGGAGGCATCCGAGGCTTATGCGGTGCTCAGTGATCCGGAAAAGCGTTCTAAGTATGACCAGTTCGGTCATGCAGCATTTGACGGCAGTGCAGGTGGTCAGGCATACGATTTTAATATGGATGATATCTTCGGAAGCATGGGAGATATCTTCGGAGATTTATTCGGTGGCGGAAGAAGCAGAGCAAGAAGCAACGGACCTATGCAGGGTGCCAATGTGAGAGCATCCGTGAGGGTTACATTTGAGGAAGCTGCTTTCGGATGCGAGAAGGAGCTTGACATAACGCTCAAGGATGAATGTACATCATGTCACGGAACGGGAGCTAAGGCGGGGACATCGCCTGTACAGTGTCCTAAGTGTGGAGGTAAGGGTCAGGTTGTATATACACAGCAGTCCTTATTCGGAATGGTCAGAAATGTGACAACATGTCCTGAGTGCGGCGGCAAGGGAACCATCGTTAAGGATAAGTGTCCTGACTGCCGTGGTACGGGCTACATTGCGAACCGCAAGAAGATTCAGGTTACAATACCTGCCGGAATTGACAACGGTCAGAGCATAAGAATCCGTGGAAAGGGAGAACCGGGAACTAACGGCGGACCAAGAGGAGACCTTCTTGTCGAGGTTATCGTATCTCCGAGCCCTGTTTTTGCAAGGGAGGATTACGATGTATTCTCCAATGTTCCTATAAGCTTTGCAGATGCGGCACTCGGAAATGAAATCAGAATTAAGACTATTGACGGTGAAGTACTTTATGAGGTTAAAGCGGGAACGCAGAGCGGAACCAGAGTTCGTTTGAAGGGCAAGGGAATTCCTACTCTTCGTGACAGCAAGTTAAGAGGTGACCATTATGTGACGCTCACTGTTAAGGTGCCTGAGAAGATGACTGCTGAGCAGAAGGATGCACTTCGTGCTTACGACGCACTTATGCGCGGTAACAATCCGACGGATACAACTGAGGGCGGAACTACCAAGAAGAGAAAAGGACTTTTTAAATAAAAGATAAATAAAGGAGCAGAGTATGATCATAGTTGAACCTTGTGCAGGACTTGGCAACCGTTTTCTTGGCATGGCATCAGCTTATCACTGGGCGCAGCAGACCGGTGATGAGCTTACCGTGCTGTGGAAAACCGAACGTGTTATGGGAGCGAGAAATGAGGCTGTGTTCTCTCTGCCGGATGGAATAAGGGTTATCCATGCCAAGGATTTTGGGTATAAGGATAAGCCCTTTTCCCATTTCAGATACCAGATGCTTGAGAAGAAACTGAGAAAGAAAGCGGACTACTTCTCGGATGTCGATATGACGAACGATTTGTTTGTCGAGAAGGGGAATGCCTATTATGATGAGGTTATGAAAAACAATGACCTTAAGTTCATAAGGGCATTTTCGCAGTTTCACGATTTTGCCGGGATAGAAAGACCGCTTGAATTTATTAAGCCGGCACCTTATGTGAGGGAGAAGGCGGATTCAGTAATCGGAGGAATCGACAGCAGCACGAATATTGGTGTGCATATAAGGCGTACCGACAATCAGATATGTATAAACAACAGTCCTCTTGAAGTGTTTATCGAAGCGATGGAAAAGGAGATTGAAAATGATGACAGAGTGACTTTCTACATCGCGTCCGATGATTTGGACACTATCCTGGAGCTTAAGAGACGCTTTGGCGATCGCATTTACTATATGGCGGAGAAAAACTTTGAGCGCGACAGCGACAAGGGAATAGCGGATGCTTTTGCCGAGCTTATATGCCTTTCGCATGCAAATAAGATTATAGGAAGCTTTTATTCGACATATTCGCGCATAGCGGCTATGCTTTCAGGTATAGAATTGGAGGTCGTGAAAAAGACAGATGATTGAACAAATGAGAAAGATGGTGGATAAGAATTACAAAAAGCTTTTTATTATTCTGGGTGCCGCAATATTAATTTGTCTTGGCTTTTGTGTTCCGTATATAGTGTACAGCCATATAAAGCCCATTGAGCTTGACTCACTCAGGGATGATGTGGATTGGGATGAGATGCTTGATGCAAAGGAGTATGACAAGCTGAACGGAAAGTTTGTCACGGTTGATGTCAGATATGTGCTTGATCAGTATTACAAAAAGACAAGCTCGACATCCTCAACCAATGTTGTTGGATACGGCTATCTCATTTACGATGAGGAGAGCGGATATATGCTCGGTATCTATTCTGATGCCGCTGACGGAAGAAAGATATGGTCGAAGCAGGCGGATGCTACATACAATTACCTTTCTGATTATACGGACAAAAAGCCCAAGAGCGTGACGGTTACGGGAAAATTTCGTAAAATGACTGGTTCTGAGCTTAACAACTTTAAAAAGACAGCGGGTGATTGGGCGAGTGATTTATTTGATGCCGATTACCGAGATTGTACGCTTATGTACACGATAGACAGTGATGTCAACTTTTTCTTTACGAGCGAGTCACTTATATTTCCTATAGTTATGATTGTAATGTTCGTAATCATGCTGGTTGTTGTGCTGATTTCATTTGCTACAGGCAGCTCGGTAAAAAAGATTAAAAGATTCATAAAGAAAAACAATCTTGACGCGGCTGAGTTAGAGAGAGATTTTGCCATGGCGGTAAATGTGGGAAAAGCAGACACATGGGCGAGTGTAAGTATAATACTTGTCGGAAATAAGTTTACCTTTTCCATGGAGGGAACCAAGTGGAGAGTATTTAAAAATGACGACCTTGTGTGGGTGTATTATACAAAAATTAACGCAAGGTACAGCATTTCCAGTTACAGGCTGACGGCAATTCATTATGATAAGAAAGTCAGCTATATAAGTCTTGCGGGAAAACATGCGGATGAATGCATGCAGCAGGCTATGGAATGCTACAGCCAACGCCTGCCGCGTACAGTTGTCGGATATTCCAATGATTTATCAAAGGAATTCAGGAAGGACTACGATAAGTTCCTGTCACATAAATATAACAGCTACGGTGAGCAAAACTAGAAAAACATGCTCATCAACTGCCGGATATAGTCGATATATCCGGCTTTTTTTATGCTCTCGGATGCGACTATATCGATACTGCCTATCGGCGTGCCGTTGTACTCATACACAAGCATTCCCAGCGTGTCACCCTCGCAGACGGGAGCCTCCGTGTCGGCGAGCAGCTCGAAGTGGCAGCTTATTTTTTCGGCATCGTAGCTGCTCATGAATATGTAGGAAAAATTACCGCTGTATGAGCAGCTTACATCAGACTTTACTCCGCCCTTGACTTTGATTTGCGGCAGCTCGGGAGGCATCGTGTCCTCATATCGGCTCACGATTCCGTAGCCGTAATTTAAGAGTGAGATACAGTCGGCAACACGCTGTTTGCCGGTCGGGGAGTGCATGACGACCGCAATCAGGTCGATGTCGTTTTTGCTTGCGGTCGCGGACAGACAGAAGCCTGCAAGACTTGTGGAACCTGTTTTAAGCCCTGTAGCCCACTCATATTGGCGTATCAGCTTATTGGTATTGGTGAGACCGAACTCAGAGTCCCCGCGCCTTGTAGAGTGAATTATTGTGTCCATCCATATTGTTGAGTAGTCGTGAATCTGAGGATATTTGGTTATGAGCTCCCTCGACATATATGCGACATCGCGTGCCGTGGTCTCGTGACCGTCAGCGTCAAGCCCGCAGCAGTTGACAAAGTGGGTGTTTCGCATGCCGAGCCCTGCAGCGCGCTCATTCATTTTATCTACAAAGGCACCCTCCGAGCCGCAGATGTGCTCAGCCATGGCGACACATGCATCGTTCGCACTTGCTATCGAGATACATTTAATCATCGTCTCAACCGTCTGCGTC
>UQZF01000196.1 GCA_900545455.1 uncultured Eubacteriales bacterium | reverse complement strand
CCTCCAAAGTAGATTTTGGTTATTTACCTTGTCTACTTCAGAGGTATCATATCAGTCCGCGTTCGATATGCTGGTGCTTTTTGTGCTTATTGTCGAGCAGTCAGTCTCGGCGATGAGAATAAGCAGAAAGAATAAGATGCTCGAGCAGAAGGCTTACCTTGATGTACACACAGGTCTCCCTAACAAGAGCAAGTGCGAGGAGCTTTTCAGTGATATGTCGTTTGTCAAGGAGCCGACCGCGTGCCTTATGTTCGATTTGAATAATCTCAAGAACGCGAACGATACGCTCGGACATTCGGCGGGCGACCAGCTCATTGCGAGCTTTGCGAAGGTGTTAAGAAATGTGGTTCCTGCGAAGGATTTTGTCGGAAGATACGGCGGTGATGAGTTCGTGGCGGTACTGTACGATATAGGTGAGAGCACCGTGAACGATGTGCTCACGGAGCTTCACGATGAGGTAATACAGTTCAACAGCTACGGAAAGAACATACCGATAAGCTACGCGCAGGGCTGGGCAGTGTCGACGGACTATAGGGAATGTACGCTCAGAACCCTATTTGACAAGGCAGATTATTTCATGTATATGAATAAGCAGAGAGTGAAGTCGGAGTAGAACAAAAAATATATGGGGAGCTTGTGTTTATCATGAAACAGAATTACCAAAAGACAATGTACGCCTGCTTTATAGGCTATATAGTTCAGGCGATAGTAAACAATTTCGTGCCGCTGTTGTTTGTCACATTTCAGAATACTTATGACATACCACTGTCGAAGATAACGCTTCTCATCACAATCAATTTTGTGATTCAGTTGTTCGTCGATATGCTGTCGGCAGGCTTTATCGACAAAATCGGTTACAGGGCATCGGTCATAATAGCCCACATCTGTGCGGCGGAACGGCGATGTTTGCGATGCTCGCGCTTGCGGGAGACATGGGCTGTTCGGGCGGACCTACACTGGTCGGGCTTATCTCGAGTGCATTCGGAAACAACTTAAAGATGGGAATACTCTTTGCAATAATATTCCCTGTGCTTCTTCTTATGGGAGTTGCATGCTCATCAGCTCGCCGCCGTGCGTCTTGAGCCATTTTTCCTGAGTCTTATAATCGGGAAGAACCCGCGCAACCTCGTTCCAGAAGCGTGCCGAGTGGTTCATCTCCTTACGGTGGCACAGTTCGTGCACTACGACATAGTCGATTACCTCGGCGGGAGCGAGCATGAGAAGGCAGTTAAAGTTAAGATTTCCCTTGCTGCTGCAGCTTCCCCAGCGGGTGCGCTGATTCCTTATGGTTATACGGTTGAAGGTGACACCGACAAGCGGTGCAAAGTGAGCCACGCGCTCGGGTATATAGGTGACCGCATTATCGGCTAGCTCCTTAATCTCATTATTTGAAAGCTTTTTGACGGGCAGTGCATTCTCGCGCTGTCTGTTTTTTTGTTCCATTTTTTTAAGATGTTCCACAATCCAGTCGGCGCGCTCGGACACGAACTGCTCGATATAGCTGTTCGGAACCCTGTACGGGGCGCGGACTACGACCTGCATGTCGGGGCGGATTTCGATTGCGAGGGTGCGGCGTGAGCTTCTGATAATTTCTATATTTATATGTTCGTCAGGGATTGATGTGTTCATGTAAGTTTGAATACCTTCTTTGGTTGAATTGAGCTTATTCTGAATTTATTTGAGTTATAATTGTAATCGGCAGGGGTGGTTAAGTCAAGAAAATTGTTCATAAAAAATTAATGAAAAGCGGTTGATAACGGAAAATCATAATGCTATAACAACGGCTGAAAAAAGAGTACGCCACAACTAACTGAGGGTATACGGCACTACTCAAAGCGCGCACAAAAAAACAATTAAAAGTTATGGAGGTACATAATTATGGCAAAGTTTAATTGGAAAAAGACAGGTCTTTTCGCAGCGGGTGTTGCATTCGGTACGGCAGGTATCAAGCTTTTATCAAGCAAGGACGCTAAGAAGCTCTACACTAACTGCACTGCAGCGGTTTTAAGAGCAAAGGACTGCGTTATGAAGACAGTTTCAACAGTTCAGGAGAACTGCAGCGATATCTATTCTGATGCAAAGAATATCAATGAGGAGAGAGCAGCTAAGGAAGAGGAAGTTTATGAAGATTTCGCTGATGATTTCTCGGAGGTAAAGGGAGAGACCGAAGAGAATAAGGCAGAATAAGGAATGGAGCTGATTTCGTTATGAGATTTCAGATAAAGCATGAGTATGGGAAAAGACTCAGAATCCATGTATGCACATACAGAATGACCTGCGTGCAGGCAGATACTTTACAGTACTATCTGCAGAGACAGGAAGATGTAAATTTCGCGAAGGTATACGACAGAACGGGAGACGCAGTCATTGAGTATAAGGAGAAAAGAGAGGATATTATAAATCTCCTGAGAAGGTTCTCGTACGAGAATGAACAGCTCCCTGAAAATGTTGCGGCTAATACGGGAAGAAGTCTGAGCCATGAATATCAGGACAAGCTCTTTGACAAGATAGTATTTCATTATGCGAGAAAATGGTTTCTGCCATATCCGCTAAGGGTATGTTTCACGGCATATAACGCCATAAAGTATATTGCGGCGGGAATCAAGTGCTTGTGGAACAGAAAAATTGAGGTTCCGGTGCTTGATGCTACGGCAATCGGTGTGTCGATGATAAGAGGAGACATAGGAACCGCAGGCTCAATAATGTTCATGCTCGGCATAGGCGAGCTTCTTGAGGAGTGGACTCACAAGAAGTCGGTCGATGACCTCGCAAGGACAATGTCACTCAATGTGAGCAGCGTATGGTGCAAGGCAGGGAACGAGCAGGTGCTTGTACCTGTGCATCAGATTAAGAAGGGCGATTACATAATTGTCCGCGTCGGAAATATGATTCCGTTTGACGGAGTTGTAAGAGAGGGCGAGGCAATGGTTAATCAGGCATCCCTCACGGGTGAGTCAATTCCTGTTGAGAAGAAGCCTGCAAGCACGGTATATGCCGGAACGGTTGTCGAGGAGGGCGAGCTTGTAATAGAGGTTCAGTCCGTAGGCGGCAACAGCAGATATGAGAAGATTGTAACAATGATAGAGGAGTCGGAGAAGCTCAAGTCGGGCGTTGAGAGCAAGGCAGAGCATCTTGCAGACAAGCTTGTTCCGTACAGCCTCGGTGCGACAGGGCTTATATGGCTCCTGACTCGCAACACGACCAAGGCTCAGCCGACGGTTGCGAAGGTTGTGTCGTTTAACGGTGAGGACGAGGACGAGCTCTTGAAGGTTGCAGCATGTCTTGAGGAGCACTTCCCTCATTCCATGGCACGCGCTGTGGTTGATGCGGCGAAGAACAAGGGAATTGAGCACAGTGAGATGCACTCTAAGGTTGAGTATATCGTGGCTCACGGGATTGCATCCGCTATAGGCGATAAGAGAGTTATAATCGGAAGTGCCCACTTCGTATTTGAGGATGAACATGTCATAATACCGCAGGATAAGCAGAGCTTGTATGATGAGCTTCCGCTCGAGTATTCGCATCTGTACCTTGCCATTGACGGCGAGCTTGCCGCAGTTATCTGCATAGAAGATCCTGTGCGTGATGAGGCGGTTGATGTTATCAGAAAGTTAAAGGCGGAGGGTATCTCCAAGGTTGTCATGATGACCGGAGACAGCGAGAGAACGGCGGCAGCCATCGCTAAGAAGGTTGGCGTTGACGAGTACTATTCCGAGGTTCTTCCTCAGGATAAGGCAAGCTTCGTTGAGAAGGAAAAGGCAGCGGGAAGAAAGGTTATAATGATAGGTGACGGAATCAATGACTCACCTGCATTGTCGGCAGCCGATGTCGGAATTGCCATCAGTGACGGAGCACAGCTCGCAAGGGAGATTGCGGACATCACAATAGGAGCCGATGACCTGAATGAGCTGGTTACGTTAAAGCAGATAAGCAACCTTCTCATGAAGAGAATACATCACAACTACAGAACGATTGTGAGCTTCAATACGCTCTTGATCATTCTCGGAGTTGCGGGGGTTATTCCTCCTACCACATCTGCACTCTGCCATAACACATCGACACTTCTCATAGGGCTGAACAGCATGAAGAATCTGCTTCCATAGTGTAATGGTTAAAGATATTGTGATTTTAACTTAACATAATATAAAAGCTGCCGTAGGGGTGTAAGCCATCATTGTGAACAGACGCTCCTTTTTGTTGAGCTTTGTCCCGAGCAGGCATACGAACACGCCGAGCATTCGGAATACAAGGGCACCGATGATGACGGCGAGCGCGGACAGACCGACATTTTTAAGATAATTTATATTGACGGCGGCACCTACGAGCACGAAGAGGAACACTTCGGCTCCAACCCAGAGCTTGCCGTATTTTGCGGAGAGCCTTTTTGCGACGGGCTCTCTGTATTTTTGTAAGCCTATTCCGATGAACATGACGGATATGAGCGCGGAGAAGGTTATTGCGGTCGTCATTTTGTCCTCGGCAGTCACCAGAAGAAATGATATGCTGAGAATGATAAGCACCTTTGCCGTGTCACGGATGTGAGCCTTCTCAAAGAATTTCGCGAGGAGAAAGCCTGTGAGCAGACCGATGACAATTCCGAGGAATATTGAGACGGGGATGTTCACAAAGCTCATGACGGACACGCCGTTGCCCTGCATAATGCCTGTAAATGTTGAAAAAAGCACAATCACATACACATCATCGACGGAGGCACCTGCGAGTATGAGTGATCAGCCCCCTGTCAAGTAGACAAGTAAAAAATCTAAAATAAGTTTATAGAT
>UQZF01000195.1 GCA_900545455.1 uncultured Eubacteriales bacterium | reverse complement strand
TGTCTTGCCGCAGGCTCATTGTGCGCACCGTCCACAAAGAACGGTGGCTCGTTTCCGATAAGGCTCAGACGCCCGAACCACTCTGTCTGCCTGATTCCATCGCGTATATCGGAATAAGGTATATTATAGCCCATTTCCTTGAGAGCTTCAATACAGGATATTGCCAGAGCGGAATTGATAATCTGGTAGGTGCCACAAAGGTTAAGACTGATATGCCCCGCTCTCACATGCTCGTACTCTGTGGCGGAATCGCTCCATGGACAGTTGGCATAACGGATGTTTACCGCGTCAGAGGTGTAATCCGACACAATAAGCCTGCTGCCCGTTTTGTCACATTTTCCAGCCAGCACATCCATTGCCTCGGCATCCTGAAGCGTTGAAATTACGGTTGTTTTTGGCATGATGATTCCTGACTTGACCGATGCGATGTCGTGAAGAGAGCTGCCGAGTATTCCCATGTGATCCATGCCGATTGACGTGAATACACAACAAAGCGGATTGTCGCACACGTTGGTCGCATCTGATTCGCCGCCAAGTCCCGTCTCCAACACCACGAAATCGGTCTTTTCCCTGTAAAAATATAAAAACGCTGCTGCCGTCTCAAGCTCAAACGCGGTCGGAAGCCTCAAATCGGCATTTTTCATGTCATTGACGGCATCTGCTATCTGCCCCATAATCTCCGCAAAGGCTTCCTCCGATATATATGCCCCGTCAATCTGGATGCGCTCAAGATATGTTACAAGCGTCGGGGAAATATAGCGTCCGACCTTGTAACCCGCCGTGGTCAGTATGGTTGAAATCATGGCGAGGGTTGAACCCTTGCCGTTGGTGCCCGCGATATGGATAATTTTGAGCTCATTCTGCGGATTGCCGAGACGCTTCATAAGTTCCCGCATCGTCTCAACACCCATGATGCTTCCGGCTTTTTCAGCGTTGTGAATTAGCTTTAATGCTCCTTCAAAGGTTAATTTCATAATTGATCAACCTCAATCTCCCTGCCATCGCGCCAGATGCGCTCAAGGTCGTAAAATAACCTGTCATCCTTTGAAAAAATGTGAACAATGACATCGGTGTAATCAAGAAGTATCCATGAAGCACTGTGGTAGCCCTCGACATTGCGCGGCTCGAGCCCGAGCTTGTAAAGCTCCTCCTTGACATTGTCGGCAAGTGCCTGAACCTGATTGATATTGCTTCCGTTGACAATCACGAAGTAATCGGCAATCACGGATACCTTGCTTATGTCAAGAATCTTGATGTTCTCGCCCTTCTTGTCATCGAGTGCGTTGTATATAATTTTGGTTAGTTCCTTTGAATCCATAAAATACCTCCGGATAATTACTTTTTATTAAAACTGATTACATCTTTTCTTTAAGGCTTTCGTATGCTTTGACTGTTGTGTCATCTATTGTGCCGTTTTTGCTCTTTACATATTCAATAGTGCTCTCGAGTATCTCATAGGTACACTGCTTTATGTCCTTAAATGCGAGCTCGCGGTAGTAAGGAAGTCTCGGAGCCTTATCCCTGTTAGGCTCAATGTAATCTGCCACATAGACAATCATGTCTAAGAGGTTCATGTCAGGGCATCCCGTTGTGTGATAGCATATAGCATGACATATCTCGCTGTCGGTGATGCCGTGCCTATATTCTGCAAAATAAGCACCGACCTTGGCGTGTAAAAGATCAGGCTGACGCTTCTCAGCCTCCGTCACGTCGATACCGTACTTGGAGCATTTTTCGAGAAGCCTTTCGCCTGACAGATATTTCGCACAGTCGTGTAAAAGTCCTGCCATAAAAGCCTTGTCCATGTCGCAGCCGTAGCGCATGGCGAGGGCTGCCGAGGTGTATGCCACCCCGAGGGTGTGCTCATATCTTGAAGGTGTGAGCTTCTTAGATAGGTTCTTCTTAATCAATGTAATCTGTTCGTTGTCCATTATGTCTTATCTCCTAACTGTCATATAAATTTACCGCAATGCTTATACACTGTAGAGGTGATTTTTTATAATGAAATCATATACTCCTTCCGGAAGCATGTACCGCACAGAGGATGGCTTGTCCTTCAGCCTGTCCCTTATGTCGCTTGAGCTTATCTCTATCTGCGGTGTGTCAATCAGATAAATCGTGGCACCGAAGTCAGCCTCAAGGATCTTCTTTTCGGCTTCGAGTCTATCGTCGGAAATGTTATTCCGGTCGGCGCACACAAGTTTGGTGTGGGCGCATATAACCTCGGGATGATACCATTTGTGAAAATCCATGAGCGAGTCAGCACCCATAATAAAGTAAAAATCATTCTCAGGGTACGCCTCATCAAGCTCCGTCATCGTCATTGCCGAGTAACTCGGGCGCGTCTTTTTCAGCTCATAGTCAAAAAGCTCGAAGTCAGAGTTGCCATCTATTGCAAGCTCGACCATGCGGCGGCGCAGTTTTCCGTCAATCACGGGTGTGTCCTTGTGCGGTGGATTGCCCGCGGGCATGAACCACACCTTGTCGAGGGCGAGCTCAACGAGAGTCTGCTGTGCTATTATAAGATGTCCTGTGTGGATGGGATTGAAGGTTCCACCCATAATACCTATGCGCGGCATATCACACATACCGTAAAGTTTTCTATTTCGATTCTTGTCAATGGCATTATACTTACCTCACTATTTGATAAAATCTTCTTTTTATTATATTACAAGATGTCTGTTCTATCAATCAAATAATTCCATACTTTGTCCGTTCGCATACAAAAACACCCCCACACTCACTCGTGCAGGGGTATTATCAGGTCAAATTATATATATTTATACTTCTTCCTATACACAACAAGGAATATGAACGATATTACAAGCGCGAACACCTCGGCGGCAGTCACAGACCACCATATTCCGTCGAGCTCCCAGAAAAGAGGCATTATAAGGACGGCAGCCATCTTGAAGATAAAGGTTCTGAGGAAGGATATTGCAGCCGATATGCCTCCGTTGTTGAGTGCCGTAAAAAACGACGAGGCAAATATCGTGAAGCCGCTGAATATGAATGCCAGCGAGAATATCCTGAATGCGTGCTTAGTCATCGCAAAAAGCTCTGCATCGTATCCGACGAACACTTTTGCGAGTGTTCCGGCAAGTGTGAATGCAAGAACGGTCATTATGCTTCCTGCGATTCCGATGATGATGTTGCTCTTTTTGAACATGTTTTTAAGCTCATCGGTGTTGCCGGCACCGTAGTGATAGCTGATAATCGGTGCTCCACCCATCGCATATCCGACGAACATTGCAATAAATATGAACTGAACATACATGAGCACTCCGTTGGCGGCAACCCCGTCGGCTCCCGCGTATTTAAGAAGCTGAAAATTGTACACTATGCCGACGATGGATGATGCCGTGTTCGACACGAACTCGGAGGCACCGTTCCAGCACGCGCGTGCAATGCTCTTTATCTCTATCTTTGTCTTGACAAGTCTTAAAAGGCTCTTGTTAGGGCTTAAAAAGTACACAAGCGGGATGATTCCACCGACAGTCTCACAAAGTCCCGTGGCGATTGCGGCTCCTGCAACGCCACATTTGAATACACCGACGAGAAGTGCATCGAGCACCATATTCGTAAGTCCCGCCGCAACGGTTGTTACAAGTCCGAGGTGTGGCTTCTCAGCAGTTATGAAAAATCCCTGAAAGGCATTCTGGAGCATGAAGGCAATATTAAATATCATCATTATTCTGCCGTAGAGCACACAATCGTCTATGATGTCGCCCTCCGCACCGAGCCATATTGCAACCGGGCGCATTATGATACAGCCGACTATACAAATTATTGCGCCTGTAACGATGGTACCGACTATTATCATTGTAAAATATTGGTTGGCACGCTCCTTCTTCTGCTCGCCGAGTGTCATGGCTACCAGCGCACTTCCTCCGGTTCCGAACATGAATCCGACACCGCCGAATATCATCAGGAAAGGCATCACAAGATTGATGGCTGCAAAGGCATCATTTCCCACAAAGTTGGATACAAAAAGACCGTCAACTACGCCGTATATTGATGTAAATACCATCATTATTACCGATGGAAACACGAAGCGCAGAAGTCTTCTGTATGTGAAATGATCCGATAATTGAATTTTCATGGTTATACTCCTATCTCATTTAAAAGTCGTGTAAATTTATCAAGTACTGATATGAGAATATCTTTCTCCTCGTCGGTCATGCGGTTAAGAGCCTCATGCTCCGTCCGTCTCACCTTTATTATTGTCTTTTTCATAAGCTCGTGTCCGGCAGCAGTCAGAATTATATTCTTGCTCCGTGCGTCAGCTCCGGGGATGAGCTCTATGATGCCATCGTTTTCCAGCTTTTTGAGCGATGAGTTGATGGTCTGCTTCGGAAAGCATGACAGTGAACAGATTTCACTCTGCGTGATTCCGTCACGGTAATCGTACAGCATATATAATATCCAGAATGTGCTGTCGGACATTCCAAGCTGCTTGGCAGTCTGCTGATACCAGTCATCATTCTCCTTGAGCCGATGGTTTAAGAGCATCAGGTATTCGTCATTGTTCATATATGTCACCTCCGTGTGGCTGAGATTTTGGCAAAATAAAAAGTCCGAAATCAGACTTAGCAAAGTATAGTCCGATTTCGGAGGGTTGTCAAGATAAGAAATTTATATCTGCAAATCATCAGTATAACTGAATGGAATTAAATCTCGCAGGACAGTGTTTCTGCATGCCTGATCTTCGTGCATAAAGGAAACGTTTTTGTTCTTAAATATTTTTAACTTCGCATGTAAAGTTAAAAGTTAAATTTCGCAATAAGTT
>UQZF01000194.1 GCA_900545455.1 uncultured Eubacteriales bacterium | reverse complement strand
CTATAAAGCCCTCCGCCTTCAAGACGCCGTATGCCTTGTTGACGGTCATCACGTTGATTCCCGCGTCTTCAGCCATCTGCCTGACCGTCGGCAGGCTCTCGCCCTCCTTCAACTCGCCCCTGCCTATGCCGAGCACAATCTGGTTGCGGAGCTGGACGTAAATCGGAACGTCCGAGGATGTGTTGAGTTCTATTATCATGTTGGTGTCCTCCTTTTATGTAAAATAAGTGCTGCCGTATTTGTATTATTTATATTAATACAAACAATACATATTGTCAACACCCTCTCTGCTCGGAGCATATAATAAATTAAAATTCATACAATAATATTACCATTGTTTAAAAATATCATTTGACAACTACTTATATAAATGGTATATTAAATTCAGTGGTTGCGCTGTGTTGCTTGCGAGGCGCACAGCCGAAGGAGTCCATGCGTGGGCTCCTTTTTTCATATCTGTTACCATTTCTTACGGAGGAGGTTAATTTGAATCGAAAGATATTTCTGACATATACAGAGCAGATTGATAAATTGAAAAATGAGAAAGCTCTGATTATCAATGATGTTCCCTATGCAGCATCAGTTTTGAAGAAATTAAGCTATTATTCACTGATTGGCGGTTATAAAGCTCCCTTCAGAGCTTCTGCCGCACAAAATTCATTCGCGGTGTCACCTTCGAGGAAATCGTCGCCTTTTACTATTTCGATGAACAACTGCGAACTCTGTTTTTCAAGTACATAATCCATGTTGAAAAACATATTAAATCTTTGCTATCCTACCATTTCTGTGATAAATACGGAGAAAATCAATCCGAATACCTTGACATCAACAATTACACAGTCACAAGACACAACGCAAAGGATGTCCAACGTCTGATAAGCTCCCTGCAAAATTCCATCTCACTGCCAAGTCATTACAGTTATATTACGCACCACGCGGGTATGTACGGCAATGTTCCTCTATGGGTGGCGACAAATGCTTTAACTTTCGGACAAATATCCAAATTGTATCAATACATTCCTAACGACATTCAATGTAAAATCAGCCGTGAATTTGACAATGTTTCTGAGCGTCAGCTTCACCAGTTTATGCGCGTTCTTACAAGCTGCCGAAATGTGTGTGCCCACGGCGAACGATTATTTTCTTTTGCGATTAACGAGACAATACCTGACACTGTTTTACATAAAAAATTAAACATACCATGGCACAAGGGGCAGTATATTTGCGGCAAACGCGATTTGTTCGGCGTCCTCATCGCATTGCGATACCTTCTCGACATTAGGGAATTTCGTGAATTAAAGCTTGCACTGACAAAGCTTATCAACTCCGTGCCGTGTGATTGTCCCCACATTACAAAACATCAACTCTTGGCATTTATGGGATTTCCCGAAAATTGGAGCAAAATCACCTCCTACAGAAAAATATAGCCGTTTAAAAAGCGGCATGATTTCTCCCGCCGCCTTAAATGTCGAATCATTCTTTTTAATTTCCCGGCTTATACTCGAATGTCAGGCTTATACTCGTGATATTTCCGAGCTCCTCATTGTCCACGATGCAAGGGCTCACGGTGCTTGTGTCGCCGTCTGCCGTTCTCGCTTCAGCGGGAACCGACTTAACCCATGCGTTGTAGATGTTGAGTCTCGTGCATTTCTTATCGTCCGTCGTTGTGTACGGCTCTGCCACGAGAGGATATGACTGTCCGTTAATCTCAAGATCCACAACCTCAATTATGTAGCCCGGATAGAGAATCTCTCCGTTGGATATACCGAGTGCACAGAATACCGTGCTGTTGGCGAAGCCAGCCGCCGTCTTGCTGAAATCGAGTGATACCGTGTAGGTTCCCTCGCCCGTTATCTTCACATCCTCCGCAACGATTCCGTCCGTCTTTTCGGATGGATTGTACTCGTCACCGACGCTGTAGGTCACGTTCCAGTCGTTGGAGTTGAACATGAGCCATGCGATAGCTTCATCGGATGCTGCTCCCGCAGGAGTTCCGTTGTCGAGGGATTCAGGTGCAGCCGCAAGTGCAGCTGCCATCTCCGCCTTGGCATTTTCCTTTATCGTCTCATCATCAAGTGCTGACTGCGCCGTGTAGCTTCTTGCCTTGTAAAGTGCCTCGACGTCGGAATCAAGCCAGCTTAAAGTGCTTCTCTTAAAGAGGCTTGAACAGTCCCAGAGGACCGGACAATAATTGTACAAGTCGCAGTTATCAAGAAAATTGTTTATAAAGTCACAAGTGTTATCCTTAACAGAACCATCAGCATTTAACGCAACCGCATACTCACCAAATATGACGCCGTAGCCCGCATCGGTGAACTTGGTCATCATTTCGAGAAGTTCGTTCTGCTTCTCGTAATGCTTGATTGTTCCCCAGCTTGAAAGACTTGTCGAACCGCAATACGAGAAAGGCTCATAGTAGTGAACCGAAACCAAGAGCTTGTTCTTTGCCGTATCAGCAGGCATTGTGAACCTGTCATCACATGTACTCTTGATATCTGTTCCGTATCCTGCGATGAGGAGGAATCTCTGCTTATTATTGCCGCCTGTTGCACGAACCGTATCCACAAATGTCTGATTTATCTTGTTGGTCATGACATAACACTCATCTGTCGAGAGCGTACCCGAATCCTTTGCGATATCCTTATCGTTGAGACGCTCACCGAGTTCCTCGTTTGCCGACTCAAAAATCAGGTAATCCGAATAGTCCTTGAATCGCTCCGCAATCTGCTGCCACATTGACACATACATATCCATAGCCTGCTGTCTTGTATCTACGCTTGCGGAACCGAACATTCCCCACCAGCTTCCGTCCCAGTGGTCGTTTATGATGACGTACATATTCTCATTCATCGCATAGCCGACAATCTCCTCTACACGCGCAAACCAGTCCTCGCCAATGGTATAATCACCACTCTCAAAGTTCATTGCATTCGTCCACGCCACAGGAATACGAATCGTGTCAAACCCGGAGTTCTTCATCGCGGTAATCATCTCCTGTGTCGTCACAGGCTGTCCCCAGAATGTCTCATAGCTTGATGTAGGTGCCCCTGTTCCAAGTGTTGCACGTCCGTAAGCTTCCATTGTATTGCCGAGATTGATGCCGTTACCCATAAGCTTAGTGAGCTCTGTCGCGGTCAGTTCCGTTCTGACGCTTCCCTTGTCATTCTTTCCAAGCGTCTTAAATGCGCCGAGCTCGGCAGCTATATAAACAACGAGCCCGACAAGTATCACCGACAGCACCGCTATAACGACTGCCTTCTTTGTTTTTTCCTTCACGGTAGTAACCTCCTCAATATTCACATTTTTGTTTCATACTACCATGATAAATGCAAAGCTCCCAATGCAACACCCCAAAATCTAGAGCATTATTATAGTTATTTTTACACTCTGTTATATTCTCTTTTTTCTTCTGTGCGGAATCTTCTCCCTAATATCATCCGTCTCAAACCATAATTGCAGCTTTTCAATGAAAAGTGACAGGTATCTGAACAGTGATTCCGTCGCTATGGCAAACACAACAGCAAGCATTATGCACTCTGTTGACATTTTGCTCATGTAAAACAAGCTCTTTAAGACCGTGCTTGAAAATGCAAGTCCGACAACACACAGCACAAACACCGATGCTGTGAGCTTGTTTAATGGTCTGCTTATCTTGTACATTATCATGAAGCCGACTATCGCAAGCAGAAGCGTTGCCGCCGTTGCCACTCCGTCCGGATCAAGGTTGAACGTATTTCCGAACATGACAAGTGCACCGACGCATATAACATCGGTGAGTCCCGCAGGGAGCGCCCTCAGAAGGACATTCTTCATGAAGTTGCCCTCAATTCTCTTCTTGTTAGGCTGTAACGCTAAGAAGAACGAAGGTATGCCTATCGTGAACATTGCGATAAGCGAAATCTGTGCGGGCTCAAGCGGATATGTGACTGCCGCGATGATTGAGCACAGTGCCATTATGAATGAAAAAATATTTTTTACGAGGAAAAGACTCGCCGAGCGCTCAATGTTGTTAACAACACGTCTGCCCTCAAGCACAACCGACGGCATCTTCGAGAAATCCGACTCGAGAAGTACAACCTGTGCCGCCTGCGCCGCCGCATCGCTTCCCGATGCCATCGCAATACTGCAATCGGCATCCTTGAGCGCGAGAACGTCGTTGACACCGTCTCCTGTCATGGCAACCGTGTTTCCCTGTTTTTTGAGTGCACCGACAAGCTGTCTCTTCTGCTCGGGTGACACTCGTCCGAATACCACATACTGCCTTGCCGCATCGTAGAGCTCCCGCTCGGTGTGGAGCGTCGAGGCATCTATATATCTGTCCGCGCCCTCTATGCCCGCGCGGATTGCAACCTCTGAAACCGTGACGGGATTATCTCCCGATATAACCTTGACCGACACATCCTGCTCGGCAAAATATCTGAATGTCTCCTTTGCATTCTCCCTTATCGGGTTAGCCATGACAACAAGCGCGAACGGATGGACATTGCCTGTGAGAGGCTTTCCGTCTATCACGCCAAAATACCTTGCAAACACCAGAACACGTCCGCCCGTCCTCGAAAACTTCTCTATCGCTTCCTTATATTTTCCGTATTCATCCCTTAGAACCATCTCAGGAGCACCGAGCACATAGACAGAATCCGGATATGTAACGGAGCTGTACTTTAATGCTGAGGTAAAGCCGGTGTGCGACACAGCCTTCTTTCCCGTGGTCTCCTTAAAATGCTCCTTGAGCGCAGCCATCGTTATGTTGTCATTTCCCATAAATGACACGAAATCCGCGAGCATCGAGTCAATGTCAGCGTACTTATTCTCGCCCGGAAGCTCGTACACCTCCTGAACCGACATCTTATTCTCGGTGATTGTACCCGTCTTATCGACGCAGAGCACATTTACACGGGCAAGTGTCTCAATGCTCTTCATATCGTGAAGAAGCACCTTCTGTGT
>UQZF01000193.1 GCA_900545455.1 uncultured Eubacteriales bacterium | reverse complement strand
GGAATGAACACGACGACCAACAAAATCGGCTATGTGGCAGCAATGGATTCAAGCAATTCTGAGGTTACGGGAGGCATCGACGCGTTTGCACTCGGAATATATTCGGTAAATCCTGACGCGCAGGTCTATGTTAAGGTCACGAACAGTTGGTATGATCCCGACGCTGAGAAGGCGGCGGCAGAGCTTCTGCTTGACATGGGCTGTGACGTGATCACACAGCATTGTGATACATCTTACCCGCAGACCTTGGCGCAGGAGCGCGGTGTCTACGGCATCGGCTACAACTCGGATATGAGCAAGGAGGCACCGGATGCCTGCCTTTGCAGCGTTATATGGAATTGGAGTGCATACTATACATCGGCAGTTCAGAGCATTATCGACGGAACATGGGATGGAAGCAACTATTACGGTGGTATGAGCGAGAATCTTGTAGGCATCACCGAGCTTGCGGACTTCTGTGCGGAGGGAACTGCTGACAAGGTTAAGGAGGCAAAAAAGCAGATATTGTCTGGCGAGCTCGGAGTGTTTGACGGAGTCATCGAGACGAACGAGGGAACTACCGTTGGAGAGGCTGGAAAGACGCTCGATGATGCGACAATCACGGGAGCTATTAACTGGTACTTCAAAACTGTCAACATAGTAGAGTAGGGGTGGCACGATGAACATTAAGAAGAAAATTCTTGCAATTACAATCAGCCCGGTACTTATTCTGGGCATAGTTTCGATGTTTTTTATAGTTACCATGGTTAAGAACTCAATGCTTGATGAGATTGAGGATGCCCTCAAGGGAACGGCGGCTGCGACGCTCGCGGCTTACGACCAGAACACGGGCGATTATCTGCAAAGCACCAACGGCGATATTTGGAAGGGAAGCTACAACATATCCAAGTCGGAGAGCCTTGTCGACAGAATAAAGAGCAACACGGGAATGGACGTGACCTTCTTTTACGGGGACAAGCGAATAATGACATCCGCTGTTGATGATAACGGTGACCGTATACTCGGTTCAACCGCAGGAGAAAAGATTGTCGAGAAGGTACTAAATGGCGGGGAAGAGTATTTCAGCCATGCGGTCTCAATCGATGGAACACTCAATTACGGATACTTTATGCCGGTTTACCAGAATGACACGGACAATCAGATTATAGGAATGGTCTTTGTAGGAACGAACAAGCAGGAGAAGGATGCGGTAATCAACAGGATTATCCGTTCCATCGCCACAGCGGTCGGCGTAATCATGCTTATATGTATCGCCGTCAGCGCCAAGCTTGCCACGAGCATGAGCAAAAATATCAGGTCGAGCGTTGAGCTTGTAGGAAAGATTGCCGAGGGCGACTTAAATGTATGGGTTGACGACAAGCTCCTCAAGAAGAAGGACGAGATTGGCGACCTCTCGAGAGTTACGATTACGCTCAGGGATGCGATGCAGTCCACGATTAAGGACATCACCAAGAATGCCAAGTCGCTTCTCGACGCGGCACAGCTTCTCGGAACAGCCGCGGACAACACGAACGGAACGATGGTCAATGTGCGCACGGCTGTAAGTCAGGTTGTCGACAACTCACAGATTCAGGCGGAGAACTCGAGAGATACCTCGGAGCACATGAGAATCATGGGCGAGAACATCACTGAGACCTCAAAGGAAGCCGAGATGCTCGGCGGCAATGCCGAGTCAATGCAGTTGTCGAGTGAGAAGGCGTCAAAGACTCTCATAAGTCTGCGCGACATCAACGACGACGTTAGAAGGATAATCACCGAGGTTCAGGAGCAGACCAACCGCACCAACGATTCGGTTCAGAAGATTCACAAGGCAACCGCCTTTATCAACTCGATAGCGGAGGACACGAGTCTTTTAAGCCTCAACGCTTCGATTGAGGCGGCAAGAGCGGGAGAGAGCGGACGAGGCTTCGCCGTTGTAGCGGAGCAGATTAAGAATCTCTCCGAGCAGTCCAACAAATCAAGCAAGGAGATTGAGGCGACCGCAGACATGCTGAGCGTCGACTCTGCAAAGGCGGTAGAGGCGATGCAGCAGATGCAGGAGATTATCGCGAGCCAGAGCGAGAGCATGCAGGAGACGCAGAAGGTTGTCGCCGAGGTCATCGACGAGATTGCAAGCTCAATGAAGAGCATCGCACAGATTAAGGAGAGCACGGGCAGGCTTGAAAGCGCAAGAAACGAAGTCCTTCAGGCTGTCGAGCACCTCTCCGACATCGCGCAGGACAATCTTGCCAACACGCAGAGCACCTACGATCAGACGGAGGTCGTTGCCGACACTTTCAAGCAGGTTTACAGCAGTGCCGACGAGCTCAAGGCGATTGCGGATGAGCTTGTCAAGAGCATAGAATATTTCAAAGTATGACGTGCCCTGTCAATGCTGAAATTTCTATCACAACAATAAAATCAGACGGAAGATTATGTATGAGATTAGATGAATTGCAGATTGGAAAAAGCGGTGTGATTAAGACCGTTGGAGGAAGTGGTGCGCTAAGGCAGCACTTTCTTGATATGGGTATGATTCCCGGAGCTGAGGTCACGGTTGTGAAGCTGGCGCCTATGGGAGACCCGATGGAGTTACAGGTTCATGGATATGAACTTACGCTGCGCCTTGCGGAGGCAGCACAGATTGAAATTGAGACTATAGCCAAAAGAAGCAGAAGCCATGAACGAAATTTGAACGGAAAAGAGTCGGAACATCCGGGTTTGGGAGAGGAAGGAAAATTTCATTCCAAGAAAGATGAAAATCCGCTTCCGGAGGGAACGAAGCTTACCTATGCCCTGGTAGGCAATCAGAACTGCGGAAAGACCACTCTTTTTAATCAGCTCACAGGCTCTAACCAGCATGTAGGAAACTTCCCTGGTGTGACCGTCGACAGAAAGGATGGCTCGATAAAGGGCTATCCTAACACAGACATTACGGATTTGCCGGGAATATACTCAATGTCGCCTTACAGCAGTGAGGAGATTGTGTCACGTAACTTCGTGCTTAACGACCACCCTAAAGCGATAATTAACATTGTGGATGCGACGAACATAGAGAGAAATCTGTATCTTACGATGCAGCTTCTCGAGATGGATATTCCTATGGTTGTCGCAATAAATATGATGGATGAGCTTACGGGAAATCATGGTTCAATAGATGTAAATGCGATGGAGGGAATGCTCGGTGTGCCGGTCGTTCCGATTTCTGCCGCAAAGAATGAAGGTGTTGATGAGCTTGTAAAGCATGCTCTTCACATAGCGAAGTATCAGGAACGTCCATTGAGACAGGATTTCTGTGACAAACAGGATCATGGCGGTGCGGTTCACCGCTGTATACATGCTGTGGAGCATCTTATAGAAGATCATGCCGAGAGTGCGGGTATCCCTGTGAGATTTGCAGCCACTAAGGCTATAGAAGGTGACCATCTCATAATAGATAAACTCAAGCTTGACGAGAATGAGACGGAAATGCTTTCGCATATTGTGAAACAGATGGAGACCGAGCGCGGACTTGACAGAAGTGCCGCAATCGCCGATATGAGATTCGATTTTATTGAAAAATTGTGTGAGCAGACGGTCGTTAAGCCTAAAGAGAGCAAAGAGCGAATACGGAGCGAGAAGATTGACCGTGTCCTTACCGGAAAATATACAGGAATTCCTTGTTTTATAGCGATAATGGTTCTCGTGTTCTATCTTACTTTCAATGTCATAGGAGCATGGCTTCAAGGGCTTTTAGAGCTCGGAATTGACAAGCTTAGTGCTTTGACCGAAGCGGCTATGACTGCAGCGAATGTAAACAGCACATTAAAGAGCCTTGTGATTGACGGTATATTCACGGGAGTTGGAAGTGTGCTCAGCTTTCTCCCGATTATAGTGACACTGTTCTTCTTCCTCTCACTCATGGAGGACAGCGGATACATAGCCAGAGTGGCGTTTATGATGGACAAGCTTCTTCGTAAAATCGGATTGTCCGGAAGAAGTATAGTCCCTATGCTCATAGGTTTCGGATGTACCGTTCCTGCCGTAATGGCGACGAGAACGCTTACAAGTGAGAGGGACAGAAAGATGACCATACTGCTCACTCCTTTTATGAGCTGTACAGCCAAGCTTCCGATTTATGCGTTCTTTGTGAGTGTATTCTTCCCGAAGCAGGGTGGCTTCATAATGGCAGGACTTTATCTTCTCGGAATTATTGTGGGCATCCTCGTAGCACTTCTCTATAAGGGGACGCTGTTTAAAGGCGAGCCTGTTCCGTTTGTCATGGAGCTTCCGAATTACAGACTTCCGAGCCCTAAGAATGTAGGTCAGCTTCTCTGGGAGAAAGCAAAGGATTTCCTTCAGAAAGCATTTTCGGTAATCCTCATTGCCACGATTGTTGTATGGCTCTTGCAGAGCTTCGACTTGCATTTTAACCTTGTTGAGGATTCAGGTGACAGTATACTTGCCGCAATATCCGGACTCTTGGTTCCGATATTCAGACCTCTCGGTCTCGGCGACTGGCGTATCTGCACATCACTCATCAGTGGCTTCATGGCGAAGGAGAGCGTAGTCTCAACACTTGAGGTGCTCTTCGGCGCAGGCATAAGCACAGTGCTTTCACCTGTCGCAGCCGCAGCACTCCTGACATTCAGCCTTCTCTACACACCTTGCGTTGCGGCAATAGCCGCCATCAAGCGCGAACTCGGTGCAAAATGGGCTGTAGGCGTAGTGTTCTGGCAGTGTGCCGTCGCGTGGGTTGCGGCACTTGTTGTAAAACTTATTGTAGGGATTTTTGTGTAGCAAAATATGCCGGCATAGTATTTGTGTATAACAGTTCTATTTATGCATATCAGCTCCGTTGTGCGAAGCAAATATGCATAAATAGAGCATGATATATATATTAACATTGTGAAAGCATATTTTGACGTCTGAATTGTTATAGAAAAAGTATATGGATACTTACACTAAAATTATTGAATGATATCGAATTGCTCCGCACTGCGTGCTCCCACAATTCTCAAAAACATTCGT
>UQZF01000192.1 GCA_900545455.1 uncultured Eubacteriales bacterium | reverse complement strand
GTAAAAAATATGATGTCGACCTTATCTCGCTCATAGCGCCGACCTCCCACGAGCGTGCGGCTATGATTGCGCGCGAGGCGGACGGCTTCATATACCTCGTGTCATCACTCGGCGTTACGGGCGTGCGCTCTAAGATTACGACCAACATCGGCGAGATTGTGAAAATGATCAAGGAGAACACGGATGTACCATGTGCCGTGGGCTTTGGTATATCGACTCCCGAGCAGGCGGCTCAGATGTCTGCCGTATCCGACGGTGTCATCGTCGGAAGCGCGATTGTGAAGCTCGTCGCCGAGCACGGCAAGGAAGCACCGAAGTATGTCGGGGAGTATGTAAAGAGGATGAAGGAGGCGTGCGCGGGAGGAATATAGGCAGGGAGAAAGTGAAATTTTATTACCATAAATACATGACAATGTTTTTTAACAATGTTATAATATGTTTAAAATAAAAAGGCACTTAAACTTGGCATATAGAGAGGTGAGAGTATGATGTATCCGTATATGACACTGGCGGATGAGACAGAGATAGTCCATTCACAGATAATCGAGAAGGACGGTCAGAAAAAGGTGATTGTAAATTTTGAACGCCCCACGGAAAATGGATTTGATTCTGCAAGATGTGAACTTCCGGACTATAAATGGACGGAGCGCGAAGGATATTCGGATGATGAGATAGCTATGTTTGAAGAGCTGCTTCACAGCAATGCACACCTGTTATACAAGTATGCTGAGAATGGGGGAATCCGAATTGCCTAAATTATTTATGGTAAGTGGTTATACGGTTTATTTTTGGTCTAATGAGAATGATGAACCGATTCACGTTCATGTATCCAAGGGTAAACCAACACCTAATGCGACAAAAATATGGCTCACAAGGTCAGGTGGCTGTATTTTGGCGAGCAATGGCAGTAAGATTTCCAACAAAGAGTTAAATGAGTTAATGGAGTTTATCTCAGCTCAGTTTTTCCTTATATGTGCAAAATGGAAACAGGCATTTGTAACGGATGAGATTAAGTTCTATTGTTAATAAGGTGTAAATATTTTTTGAGGTTAAAAGCAGTCGCGCATGACTGCTTTTTTCTTTGCGCAACAATTCCGTAACAAACTTTAACACAAATGTAACAAAATGTAAGGAATTTGTAACTATTTTCGTGTTAGCGTGTGATAGCATATAGTCAAGACAATTTATTGTAGCAGATAATTGCAAAATATAGTTGAGGGTATAAGGATTCGTCGGTCATGACATGCTAAGGTAATTTAGGATGGATGATTGAAAATATGTCTTTCAGAGTTTTTAGAACATCTTAGCCTTGTACAATGGAGGAACATGTATAAACACAACTCATTATACATTTACAAGACGAATTGCATGTCATGATCGACGAATCCGATGCGTGTCAATATTTTGCAGTTATTTACACACTCATGAGGGAGGGTTACATCATGAAACACACATACATACCCGCATCTGCATTCGCTCTTGCGGCAGCAGTTCTTTTTACCGCCTGCGCCCGTGGCGGCGGGGACGCAGAAAACGTACCGCCGGCAAATCAGACGGAGACGGAGCAGGTCACGAGCTCGGAAACAGCAACAGCCGCGGTTCCTGACAAGCCGACCGCGGAGCTTTACTGCGGACTTCTTGACGGCATGGACGAGGAGAAGGTGACGCACGGAGCCGACTACAGGTACAACGAGGACAGCAACAGTTGGGACGAGGTGTACTCGATTGATGATGTGAGCGTCGTATACGATACGACAGACAACAAGCTTGCGATTGAATACATGGACAGCGTGTACGAGGTGCCGTGGGCGGTACAGCATAAGGAGAGCGATGCGGGAATGCGCATAGGTCTTGTCGACCTGACGATGGACAGACGGGACGAGCTCGTGCTTGAGGTGTATGACAGGGAGCGGAGCCTTTATTTTGTGTATGATTTGAGGGACGGCAGGGATTTGTCGCCGTATTACTGTGAGGATGCCTCGGATATTTCGAGCGCGTATTTTTATCCCGAGTATGCAGGGGAGCTTTTAGAGGCGGTCAACGAAAGCTTCGCGGATGTCGGCATGGAGGGCATCTGCGCGGACGGAGAGGACTTTAAGATTGATTATATTCGCCCGCAAAGGGACTGCTTTGGACAGATTTCTAAGAGCATAGTGAAAAATAAGATGCTGAGCCTTCAGGTGTACAGCCCGACTACCTACGGCACATATTGGAGCTGTGACTTTGATATGAGGTTTGACGGAAACGGCTGTCATATATGGAATGTCAAGGCTGAGAACGGATTTTTGAAATACTCAAAAAAGATACATAAGCCCGATGAAAACAGCCTGACGGGAACGGTTGAGTATGAGAACGGACATTTTTGCCTGGTGTATACGGGGGCGGATGTCGAGGTAAAAATACTCATAGTCGGCAAAAACTCACCGATGGAGGTGTATCTTGACGGCAAAAAGGTTGAGCGCGATGAATTTTTAAATGTCGATGCCTATGAGCTGATTTCATTCAGTGCGGAGGATGAGGACGGCGACGGTGTCACCGACAAGCTCGTGTGGACGACTAAGTATCCGAATCAGAAGCCGGGCAGTTGGGCGATGACCTTTGACAGTATTCCGCTGTCGGCGGATGAGGCAATCATCGAGTCGGTGCCGGAGCTTATAAAGGAGGCGCTGACAGGCAGGCGTGAGATTATATTTAACGGAGAAAGAATTAAGAGCATTGACGATATTGTGAGCAGCGCGACGGGAAGAAAACTGCGCGAGGACACCTTCAGCGTGGTTGATTTTGATGCGGACGGGCTTAACGAGGTCGTGATGTATGATGAGCCAAGCTATATCTTTCACACCGATGGTGAGTGCGTGTATGTCTATGCGATACCGTACAGAGGGCTCACGGATATAAAGACTGACGGCACATGGAACAGTTCGGGCGGGGCAAGCGAGTACTATTATAAGAGATTTGCGGGCTTTACGGACACGGAGATGCTCGGTGAGACCTACCTTCATGTGCACGGCGATACCTACTGGGACGGCGACTACTACTCGGAGGAAAGACAGGCGAATGAGCTCACTGAGGAGCAGGCAAAGGCGGTCATGGCGGAGCACTCGGATGTAAAGACGGGAATATACAGATATTCGAGGTATTATTTTGAGGGTAAAACCTTTGCAGAGCTGTTCGGAGAGGACAGGACGCCCGATATGCCGACGTTTGCGGATATAACGAAGCTTGAGTATGACGATTCCGAGCTTGGCAAGGAGCTGGTGTACGAGTACGATGAGCAAAATGACAGGTGGTACGCCGTATTTAAGTACGGGGATGTCATTTTAAGGCGCATAGATTCGGTGAGCACTGAGCTTGAATATCAGGGACGGAAGTATTTTTTTGACAAGGGCTGGACGATAGAGCTTGACGGGACGTTAAGCGGAATGGACATCGACATGAGGGATGTCACGGGGGACGGCGTTCCAGAGCTGATACTTAGCACATATAACGGAAAGCATATCGACGAGTGCTCATCCGTGAGCATATTTGATTTGGCAGAATGGAAGAATATTACGCCGTACTATGCGGTTGAGTCCGTTATGTCGCTGTGGGTTGATGACATTGCCGAAATCGAGCAGCAGATAATTGACCATGGGACAGCGGATGACTATGGAGATAGCTTTGTAAAAATAGTGCCGAACCCTGACGGCTCGATGCCGCTTGATTTTTTGGGCGGCTCGGCGCAGAAAACAACGGCTGAGCTGTCGGAGGACGGAGAACTCACCGTGACCTACATGGAATGTGGTGGTGACGGGCAGAGAAGCATCCGCTTCAGGTATGTGTATGACGGGGAGACGGGCACATATATCTATAAGGGTATGGAGATTTAAGTAAAGTAAGAGCCACACCGAAAAAGGTGCGGCTCTTTTTACGTTCATTTTACATCCGGCTGATTAATTTTTTTACATGCCCCGAGTAAACTCTTATTTGTAAACGGGAAGTAAAGAGGTTTACAAAAAGTGAAGAAGAAAAGAATAAGAGATTTAGCCGGGGACGGCAGAAAGAGGCAGAAAAATGAGAAAGAATTTATTTAAGAAGTTTGTTGCAATGGCAACATGCGCCGCAATGTCAGTCGTGATGATGACAGGCTGTAACAGCAGCAGCGCGGGAAGCGACAGCACAACGGCGGGCTCAACAACAGGTTCGACAACAGCAGCACAGACAACCACAGAAGCAGCAAGTAAGGCTGACGCCAATAAGAGCCTTTCGGGAACAATTTCACTTGCAGGCTCAACATCAATGCAGAAGCTTGCAGATGCACTTGCAGAGACCTTCATGGAGGCTAACAGCGGTGTTACGGTGACAGTTGAGTACTCAGGTTCATCGGCAGGTATTGAGTCACTTCTCGGCGGAAGCTGTGACATCGGCAATGCTTCAAGAAACTTAAAGGACAGCGAGAAGGAAGGCGGAGCGGTTGAGAACATCGTTGCAATCGATGGAATCGCAGTAATCGTTGACAAGAGCAACAGCGTTGAGGGACTTACAAAGCAGCAGCTCTCAGACATTTATACAGGTGTAATCACCAACTGGAGCGAAGTTGGCGGAAGCGATACACCGATTGTTGTAGTAGGACGTGAGGCAGGTTCAGGTACAAGAGGAGCATTCGAAGAGATTTTAAAGGTTGAGGATGCCTGCAAGTATGCAGTTGAGTGCGATTCAACAGGTGCGGCAATGGCAAAGGTTGCCTCAACAGAGGGGGCTATCGGTTATGTTTCACTTGATGTACTTGACGATTCCGTAAACGCTCTCAAGCTCGATGAGGTTGAGCCTACATCGGATAACATCGTTGCAGGTACATACTTCCTTTGCAGACCGTTTGTAATGGCTACCAAGGGTGAGATAAGTGAGCAGAGCGAGCTCGTTCAGGCATTCTTCGACTTCGTTAAGTCGGATGAGGGCAAGGCAGTTATCAAGGCTGTAGGTCTTATAACGGCAGAGTAATATGATTTCCTTAAATAAAGATAAATGATGACAAAATGATTTGAAGC
>UQZF01000191.1 GCA_900545455.1 uncultured Eubacteriales bacterium | reverse complement strand
CTGAAACCTGACCGATGCGTTTGACACCTCCGAGAAGAACCATTGCGACGAGTGCCGCGATGAAGATTCCGAAGATGAGATTTGCCGTATAATTGCCGGATGAACTTACAAGGTTAAAATTCATGAGGGCAGAGTTGATTGATGTCACAATCGTGTTGACCTGAGTGGCATTTCCTGTTCCGAATACGGTGAGTACTCCGAAGGTGGCATATAGAACTGCGAGAAAATACCACTTTTTGGATAAACCGTTCTTGATATAGTACATAGGACCACCGACGTATTCGCCGTGGGAGTTCTTCTCGCGGAAGTGGATTGCCAGCGTCACCTCGGAAAACTTGGTGCACATGCCGAGAAATGCGGAGCACCACATCCAGAATATTGCGCCCGGACCTCCGAGTGCTATTGCACCTGCGACTCCGGCGATGTTACCGGTTCCGACAGTTCCGGCGAGCGCTGTGCAGACAGCCTGAAACGGGCTCATTGCACCGTCCTTTGCCTTCTTTTTGTCAAATATTTTACCTATTGTATTCTTCATTGCAACGCCGAATTTGCGTATCTGAAGGAATCTTGTGCGGACAGATAAAAGGAGTCCCACGCCGATGATACACACCATTGCCGGAACTCCCCAGATAAAGCCGTTGACCAGCTTGTTTATTTCTGCTATTTTGTCGAGCATATCATTCCTTGCAGAGCTTTTCTGCGTATGCAGCTACTCTCTTGAGAAGCTTCTCGTCATCCTTTACATTCTTGACAAGCTCAAATAAAACAGGATTGCTGTCTACGGATACAACATATTCTTTTGCTGACATATCATCTGTCTGTCCGTACAGATAGTCCGTCGATGAGCCGAACACCTGAGCTATGTATGTGACGGTCTGAAAGGATGGCTCACGCTCGCCCTTCTCATATCGTCCGTAGCCCATTGCTGACATATTGAGTCGTCTTGCTGCCTCGGCCTTGTTGATTCCAAAAGAGTTTCTTAAATTGATTAAGCGTTCAGGTACAAAATTCATATTTTTATCTCCGATTCATAATTTTATAAAAACACTTTTGCCTATTATAACATGTTTCCCACCATAATAACAATGAAATATGTAAAAAAAAATAGATTTTTTTGCAAAAACGCTTGCAAATAACCTTTGGGTATGATATGCTGTATTGCTATTGGTTAATTTTTGTGATAAAATTCAGACAGAATATGGAAGTTTATATTCGGAGAAGGAAGAGCGTATAATTATAGAAAATAATTTATAAGGAGATATCGCGATGTCGGATTACATTTTAAGCTGCTGCTCCACAGCGGATTTGAGCAAGGAGCATTTTGAACGGATTGATGTGAAGTACATCTGCTTTCACTATGAGCTCGATGGGGTTGAATATCCGGATGATTTGGGGCAGACCATAGGATTTGAGGATTTCTATGCGAGGATGGCAGCAGGGGCTGATACTAAGACTTCACAGGTTAATGCCGATGAATTTGAAGCATATTTTGAGCCGTTTTTGAAGGAAGGACATGATATTCTGCATGTCTGCCTCTCATCGGGAATATCGGGAGTAATCAATTCCGCGAATATTGCAAAGGCTGTACTTGAGGAAAAATATCCTGACAGAAAGATATATATTGTGGATTCCCTCGGAGCTTCGTCCGGATACGGTCTCATTATGGACACACTTTCGGCTATGAGGGCGGCCGGAAGCACTATCGATGAGCTTCATGAGTGGATTGAGGAACATAAGCTCAATCTGAATCATTGGTTTTTCTCAACCGACCTTACATTTTATATCAAGGGAGGAAGAATATCCAAGACGGCGGGAGCCATAGGAAAAGTTCTTAACATATGTCCGCTTCTTAATATGGATAATCTTGGACGTCTCATTCCGAGATATAAGATAAGGACCAAGAAGAAGGTTATTCAGGCGATTGTGGACAGGATGGAGGAGAACGCGCAGAACGGGCTTCAGTATAGTGGAAAGTGTTACATCTCGCAGTCGGGATGCGTGGAGGACGCCAAGGAGGTCGCAAGGCTTGTCGAGGAGAGATTCCCGAAGCTCAACGGACGCGTCGAGATTAACTACGTCGGAACGACGATAGGAAGCCACACGGGACCGGGAACGGTGGCATTGTTCTTCTGGGGAAAAAAGAGAACAGAGTGAAAAAAGGCTGAATCAGGGCAAATGAAAAGCCGGACTATAAGTCCAGCTTTAAATCATTTTCCTTGATCCAGCCTATTTTTCTGAACAGAAGTCCGAACGCCCATGAGAGAACTCCCGGAAGTATGAAGCTTATGAGTATCAGGCCAAGCCAGTCAAAGCCTGTGATTGCGGTTTTGCTTCCGGCGGCGATGTCACTTAACCAGCCCGTGTATACACCTATCTGACCGACGAGACCGCAGGTTCCCATTCCTGAGGCGACGGCGGCACCGTTCATTTGAAGCTTGAACACGCAGGTCGCAAGCGGGCCCGTGATTGCCGAGGTAAGTATTGCGGGAAGCCAGATGCGCGGGTTGCGGACGATGTTGCCCATCTGCAGCATACTCGTGCCGATTCCCTGTGCAAAAAGTCCGCCCCATCTGTTTTCACGGAAGCTTAACACCGCGAAGCCGACCATGTTGGCACAGCAGCCCGCAAGTGCGGCACCGCCTGCAAGTCCCGTAAGACTCAGTGCGGCGCATATCGCGGCACTGCTTATAGGAAGGGTGAGGGCAATTCCGACAATCACGGAGATAATGATTCCCATGAAGAACGGCTGGAGCTCGGTTGCCCACATGATTGCCGCCCCGACGCTGCTTGCGGCTTTGCCTATCGCAGGCGCGAGGAGCATTGACAGAAGGCTTCCTATAACGATTGTGACAAACGGTGTCACGATAATGTCAATCTTGGTCTCCTTAGATACCGCCTTGCCACATTCGGCGGTGAGTATCGTTATGATGAGAACCGCGAGCGGGCCTCCCGCACCGCCGAGACTGTTGGCAGCCGAGCCGACCGCTACGAGTGAAAACAGTACGAGCGGCGGACAGTGAAGTGCGTAGCCGATTGCGACAGCCATTGCAGGGCCTGTAGCAGCCTTGGCATATCCGCCTATTGTGACAAGAACGGCAATTCCCAGCTGTTCGCCGAGAGTTGCAATTATTGTTCCGATTAACAGTGAGGCAAAAAGTCCCTGCGCCATCGCGCCGAGTGCATCTATGCCGTATCTCTTTCCGGAGATTTCGATGTCTTTTCTCTTTAAAAATTCTTTGAATTTGTTCATGATAATCCTCATTTCCGTGCTGCCTGCCACGAAGCGGTGCCTAAGCCCGTTTTACGCGGTAGTGCGCTAAATACCAAAATTATATACGCTCGTCAAAGATTTGTCAAACCTTCCTGAAAAATAAAAGTCAGGTTGACTTTTTCCTGTTTAGATGTTACTATCATGAAAGTTTGTTGAGCTATCAACAAAATATTAAAAACAGACGGCGTAAAATTGCCGCAGAGAGGAAAGAACATGAAAAAGAAGTTAAAGAAGGTTTTGATAGGCATAGCGATTGCATTGGTATCCGTGATAGCGGTGCTTGCGATAGCGATTTTTGCGATATGGCACAACGAGATTGCGAGTATCGCATCGATAAAGCTGTTAGTTGAGGCGAAGGATGAGAACAAGAGTGCTCCTGTGTACATAATGGACGTTAAGGGCGATTACTATTTTGACGATTTCATAGCGCAGGGCGGTGTCTCGGATGACACGGAGCTGCTTGATTTTATTGTGGGAAACATCACCAAGGGGCTTGTGCCTATGACCATCAAGTCAAAGAATATCGGCTGTTCTTCGTTTACGGCGCAGGATGAGCAGGGTGACAGATATTTCGGAAGAAATTACGATTTCTCGACCACGACGGCGATAATCGTGAGAACCAATCCGACGGACGGAAGATACGCTTCAATATCAAGTGCCGACCTTCAGTTTATCGGAATAGGTGGCGGAGCCGAGCTTGACAGCATAACCAAGAAGATAATCTGCCTTGCGGCACCTTACATTCCGCTCGACGGAATCAACGAGAAGGGTGTTGCCTGCGGAATCTACATGTCATATCAGGGACCTGAGGGGGAGGTCGAGGCGACAAATCAGCAGACCGATAAGCCTGACATAACCTCGACGACGATGCTCAGAATGATTCTCGACTACGCGGCGAGCGTGGACGAGGCGGTTGCGCTCGTTGAAAAGTATGACCTCCACGACAGTGCCAACACATCGTTCCACTACATGGTTGCCGACAGCACGGGAAAATCCGCCGTTTTAGAGTGGGTTGCGGCTGACGACGAGAACGACACTGACGGAACAAAGAGAGAGCTCAGGGTATATTACAACGACGATGATGCGGCTGTCGGAGCTATGGAGGCGGCTGACGATTTTCAGTATCTCACCAATTTTATAATAACACCTGACTACTACGCTTCCGACGATGACAAGAAGGGACTTGACAGATACGAGGCGATTGAGAACGCCATCAATCCTGACGGAAGCAACACGGAAGGAGTTGTGTCTGAGCAGGACTGTGTGGACATTTTAAGGCTTGTCGGCAGACGTAAGTGGGATGTCGAGCACGGCAAGACGGACTCTAACAGCATAACGGTGTGGTCGGCTCTCTATAACCTCACCGACAGGAGCGTCACATGGGTTAGCAACGAGGAGTTTGATAACCCTGACGCGGTGTTCACATTTGACTTTTCAGGCAAAAAACATTAGAAAAAATAATCAATTTGAGGGGCGCATTTCATTTGTTTTGACTTGCGTGTAAACGGCGCAGGGATTATAATTATCGTATAAAAGCTGAAGGCGGATTTTTTGCCTCAACATCGAAAAAAGTATACGGTAAAACTTAATAAAGAGCAAAGGAGATGCACCTATGAAGAAGGTTATTAAGAAGCTTGCGGCACTGCTTGCGGGCTGCCTTGTGCTTACAGGCTGTTCATCAGGCACACAGATTGACGATTATGCAACCAACCTGACGGGAAACGGAAGCGGGCAGGGTTCACAGTCTCAGACACAGGCACAGCAGGAGACACAGACATCCTCGAAAGGTATTTCCAAGGATAAGATAAAGGTGGGAGTCATCCATCTTTCAGATCCGGCGGAGGGAAGCGGATATACATACACGCATGACC
>UQZF01000190.1 GCA_900545455.1 uncultured Eubacteriales bacterium | reverse complement strand
GGCATGGGGGAAGGTGCCTTAGGACACAGCCCTCTGCCGCTAAGCGTCTATAGCTTTGAGGCATCCGCGGCGATATGGCGGAGAAATGAGGTAAATGTGAAAGCAGAAACGGAAAAAAAGACGGAGATAGATATTTTCAGGGGTAAAATTACAAAAAATGTAATAGAGGTAACCGCAAAGGTTATTTTTACGGTGTTCGCGTTCGTCGCCGTGGCTGCGGTAATTTCACTCACCGTGTATATGTTTATCAAGGGACTTCCGGCGCTCGGGGAGGTCGGAATTGCTGAGATTTTGTTCGGTACGGTATGGGAGCCTACGGCGGCGACACCGCATTACGGAATATTCTATGTCATCCTGACATCCATTGTCGGTACGGCGATGGCGATAATAATCGGTGTTCCCATAGGACTTCTCACGGCTGTATTTTTGGCGGAGGTTGCACCAGAGAAGCTCTCAAAGATAGTGAAGCCCGCGGTTGAACTTTTGGCGGGCATTCCATCAATCGTGTATGGACTTATCGGAATCATGGTGCTTAACCCGCTCATGTATAAACTGGAGAAAATAATTTTTGCCGGAAGTAAGACACATCAGTTCACGGGCGGCTCCAACCTTATATCCGCCGTGCTTGTGTTAGCAATAATGATACTTCCGACTGTTATAAATATAAGTGAATCGTCGATAAGGGCGGTTCCGAAGCACTACAAGGCGGCATCGCTAGCGATGGGCGCGACACATATCCAGACCATCTTCAAGGTCATCCTTCCGGCAGCCAAGTCGGGAATAATGACGGCGGTTGTTCTCGGAATAGGGCGTGCGATAGGTGAGGCGATGGCGATAACGCTCGTCGCCGGAAGTGCGGTCAACTTCCCGCTTCCTTTCAACTCAGTGCGTTTCCTCACAACGGCGATCGTCAGCGAGATGGCGTACTCGACGGACACACACAGAAGAGTGCTCTTCACAATCGGACTTGTGCTCTTTGTTTTTATCATGATTATCAATTTTGTGCTCAACAGACTGTTAAAGAAGGGGGAGAAGGAAAATGGATGATTCGATTCTTGTAAAAAGAAAACGTCCCTTAGACAACCTCGCGTATGTGCTCATATATCTCTCGGCGTTCATATCGGTTGCCATCTTAATCGGAATAATCGTGTATGTGACGGTAAAGGGCATAAGCAACGTCAACTGGACATTTTTAAGCACTGAGAGAAGCGCGTTAAAGGGAACCAACGGAATTGCAGGAAACATTTTAAATACACTCTACATAGTTGTGGTCACGATCGTGATAGCGACACCGATAGGCGTGGGCTCGGCGATATATCTAAACGAGTACGCCAAGCCGGGAAAGCTTGTAAAGATTATTGAGTTTACAACCGAGACCTTGGCTGGAATACCTTCAATCATATTCGGTATGTTCGGACTTGTGCTCTTTAATCAGGCATTCCACTTAGGATACTCGCTTCTTACGGGTGCGCTTACGCTCACACTCATGGTGCTTCCGCTTATAACGAGGAACACGCAGGAGGCGCTAAAGACCGTTCCAAAGAGCTACCGCGACGGTGCACTCGGAATGGGTGCGGGCAAGTGGCACATGATAAGGACGATAATTCTTCCGTCAGCGATGCCGGGAATCATCACGGGAATTATTCTTGCTATAGGGCGAATCGTCGGAGAGTCGGCGGCACTTTTGTTCACGGCGGGTTCGGGCTACAAGCTGCCGAAGAGTGTGCTCGCATTTTTCATGAAAATCAGGGAGGCGGGAGGAACTCTCACAATCGAGATGTACTTTCGTATGTCGGACGGAAAGTACGGTCAGGCATTTGGAATCGGACTTGTGCTTCTCGTTATAGTACTTGCAATCAACTTTATCACAAAATGGCTTGCGACGCGCTTTGACGTGAACAGGAAAGGGTAGGGACACATTATGGAAGAAAAAAAGACTTTATCGGAGAACATTCTCGATATAAAGAAGCTTAATCTGTGGTACGGCGAGAATCACGCGCTGAAGGATGTCGACATGGAGATTAAGCGCAACGCAATCACGGCGTTTATCGGACCGTCAGGCTGCGGAAAATCAACATTTTTAAAGACGCTCAACAGAATGAACGATCTCGTGCCGGGCGTGCGCATAGAGGGACAGGTGTTACTTGACGGCATCGATATATATGATCCAAAGGTTGACACCTCGATGCTCAGAAAGAAAATCGGCATGGTTTTCCAGCAGCCGAATCCGTTTCCGATGAGCATATATGATAATGTCGCTTACGGACCGAGAATACACGGAATCAAGAATAAGGCAAAGCTTGATCAGATTGTTGAGGAGAGCCTGAGAGGTGCAGCGATATTTGACGAGGTAAAGGACAGACTTAAAAAGTCGGCACTCGGTCTCTCGGGAGGTCAGCAGCAGCGTCTCTGCATCGCGAGGGCACTTGCGGTGTCGCCTGAGGTTCTCCTCATGGATGAGCCTACGAGTGCGCTCGATCCAATCTCCACGTTGAAGGTCGAGGAGCTCATGGAGGAGTTAAAGAAAAAATACACGGTCGTTGTGGTGACACACAACATGCAGCAGGCGGCGAGAGTGTCGGACGACACGGCGTTCTTCCTTGTCGGCGAGGTGATTGAGAAGGACAGCACGGACAATATCTTCTCACAGCCGAAGGACAAGAGGACGGAGGATTACATTACGGGAAGATTCGGGTGATAGTAATTATTATATGAACATTTGACGTTGCACAATTTTAATATATTACCGTCAGGCACGCTTTCGCTACGTTGTATCACGTAGCGGTGCATAAGTTGCTAAAGGACAGCAACTAAGCACCGACGGCTACAAAGTACCTGACTTGCAATATATTAAAATTGTGCAACTGTTCAATGATAATTCTACATACTGAAATATGTGATAATTTTAAAAATGTAGGAGGATAGTAAGATGAGAAGCAGATTTGACAAGGAGCTTGCGCAGCTTAACAGCGAGCTTATCAACATGGGCACTCTTATTGAGCAGGCTATTCAGAATGCGGTTGAGGCTCTTGTAAATCAGAATGTTGAGCAGGCGCACAAGGCGGTCGAGTTCGACATCGACGTGGACCAGAAGGAGAAGGACATTGAGAATATATGCTACAAGCTTCTTCTGCACCAGCAGCCGGTTGCGGGCGATTTAAGGCTTATAACGGCGGCGCTTAAAATGGTAAGTGACATGGAGCGAATCGGGGATCAGGCGGCGGATATATCTGAGCTCACGATAGCGATGTCGCAGAAGCCGTACATAAAGAATCTTGAGCACATCCGCTCGATGGCGAGGGAGACAATGATTATGGTTATCGACAGCCTTCAGGCGTTCGTCGACAGGGATTTGGATAAGGCTCATGCCGTAATTGACCATGACGATGTGGTGGATGATCTGTTCATGACGGTAAAAAATGAGATTATACAGATAATTCATAACAGACCTGACGACGGAGATCAGGCGACCGACCTTCTCATGGTGGCAAAGTACTTTGAGCGAATCGGAGACCACGCGACCAACATTGCCGAGTGGGTTATCTTTTCCATCACGGGTGAGAGACAGTAGTGCAAAAGTGACCGGAAAATGTATGTCGACGTGAAATGTAAAATCAATGTAAAATCACCGTAAATCGGCAGTAAATCTTTGAGTAAACTCCGATTATATGTAAATTTTATATAGACTAAGTGTAAAATAAAGTGCTATGCTATATAAAGATAAGATTTAACATAATATTATCGTCGGAGGGAAATATGGACATTTTCAATGTGCTGAACATGCTTGGAGGGCTTGCGCTTTTTCTGTACGGAATGAATGCGATGGGGGACGGGCTCGCCAAGGTATCGGGTGGTAAGCTTGAGAGCGTGCTTGAAAAGCTCACAAAGAAAAGGATAATGGCTGTGCTCTTAGGTGCTGCGGTCACAGCGGTGATACAGTCGTCATCCGCGACAACGGTTATGGTTGTCGGCTTCGTTAACTCGGGTATCATGAAGCTCAATCAGGCAATCGGAATAATCATGGGTGCGAACATAGGAACGACAATCACCTCATGGATACTTGCACTCACGGGTATTCAGAGTGACAACATTTTCGTATCGCTCCTAAAGCCGAGCTCATTCTCGCCTATACTTGCGGTTATAGGTTCGGCATTTATTCTTTTTTCCAAGAAGGACAGAAGAAAGGACATCGGTACGATTTTGGTGGGCTTTGCAATCCTCATGTTCGGAATGGAGACCATGAGTTCGGCGGTTAAGCCTTTAGCAGATGTGCCTCAGTTCACAAATATGTTTACAATGTTCACCAACCCTGTTCTCGGCATGATAGTCGGAGCGGTGCTCACGGCGATAATTCAGAGCTCTTCGGCGTCGGTTGGAATACTTCAGGCGCTCTGCGCGACGGGCGGTGTCACGATGGCATCGGCAATCCCAATCATAATGGGACAGAACATCGGAACCTGTGTGACCTCGCTCATATCCGCGGCGGGTGCGAACAAGAACGCCAAGAGAGCGGCACTTGTACATTTTTACTTTAACCTCATAGGAACGATAATCTTCATGGTTGTGTTCTACACGCTGAATGCCTTTTTACATTTTGAAATACTCAATATGACAGCCAACGCATGGCTCATCGCACTTGTGCATTCGTGCTTTAACATAGCGGCAACAATCATTTTCATGCCGTTTGGAGATCTGCTGGCAAAGCTCGCATGCCTTACCATCAGGGATAAGAAGGAGACAGATGAAATAACGGCAGAATCGGATTCACTTGAGAAGGATTTTCAGGTGCTTGACCCTCGTTTCCTTGAGTCGCCTGCATTTGCTGTACAGCAGTGTAAGAATGTTGCCGTAAAGATGGCGAATTCAGCAAGGGACGGTCTTTTCATATCGATGGATTTGCTTGAACATTACGATGAGGAGAAGGCGGCGGTCGTGCTCCACTACGAGGACATAGTGGACAGATACGAGGATGAGCTCGGAACCTATCTTGTGAAGCTCAACGGAAAGAGCCTCACGAAGAAGGACAGCCAGATTGTGTCGATGCTCCTCCATGTAATCAGCGATTTTGAGAGAATTTCAGACCATGCCGTCAACATCAAGGAGGCGGCAGAGGAGATGCGCGATAAGAAGCTGAAGTTCTCCGACAAGGCGGCGGCAGAGCTTAAAGTGTACACG
>UQZF01000189.1 GCA_900545455.1 uncultured Eubacteriales bacterium | reverse complement strand
TCATTGCCGCCTGTTGTATTAACTGTAAATTTAACATTTGTCAGATTTACTTTCTGCCTTAATAGAAAGTCCGATAAAAAAAGTTGAAAGAGCCATCATTCCATATCCGAGCAGGTCGTAATTAAAAAGCAGACCACCTCTCTGGAAATCTAATATCTTTATTGCTTGCTCATTTATATCTTCCAGTCTTACGGTTGTGGTCTGTGCAAAATATACCAAGAAAATCAATACCGCATATATTGCAGAAAAAATCATTCCTATATTTGCAGATACTCGTTGTTCCTTTGCACTTTCATGGTGAAAGCCAGCCGCCATCATGATATGGCCTATCGGTAAAAACATACATACAAAGTATGAACCAAATGGAAAATCTACTATCATAAATATTGCAAAAAGGAAAACGGTTAATGTCACTATTGCTGCACCTATTTTAGGTATTAGCTTATTCATCTCTTCCTCCTATAAATTCCGATTGAGATTTCACCTGTTTTAAGAAATTTAATAACTGTTATATTTTGTTATTAAATTCTCCGCAAACCATTGAAAACACTGGATTTGTCGCAGGTGAGCTTTCCCTTATTGTTTCCCTTGTGTTATATCGTCCCACCAGTGTTTACGAACTCTGATAAGGGAAAATACAAGGGCACAAGATGTCCGGTGGACATCTGCTCTGTGCCGACCGAAGCGGCAGCGGAGACCAAAAAAATTATATAAAACAGTATAACACAAAATAAAAGTGACATGGTGAACTGATTGAAATGCTTCTGATTTTTGTAGCAAATAATTGATTTAACGATAAGGAGATAAGATACGATGAGAACAATATTTGCAGAAAAGAATTTGAGAACCACACCCGGATCAGATTGTGCATTAAACACACTTGCCATTGATGAACCACTAGAATATGCGAGACTGTATCTTGATGGGAATTTACAGATGTGGGTAGATACGGAAGATTCCTTGACATTATAGTAATGTTCAAAAAAAGCTCTCTGTGCAATGCACAGGAGCTTTTTATATGTAGACCTCTATTTATTTGTGCTGTCTGCATCAATTACAGACTGAATCTGCTTCATAAGGGCATCATAGTTGTCCTTGTTATCAATTCCGCCGAGCATTGGTTCGCCTACAATATTGCCATTTCTGTCAACAAGTATAGTTGTTGGAAAGGCCATGATTTCTGAGGCATATTTACCGGCAGCGCTAGAGGAGTCAATTGACAGATTACGATATTTGACACCCTGGCTTTCAAGAACAGAGGCTGCCTCTTTGATAGCTGTTTTATTGCCATCGAAAGTCTCAGTGTTGATGCCAACAACTTCTCCGCCCATTGATTTGATAGCATCATTTAATTCGTTAAGCTTGGATAATTCAGCGACACATGGTTTGCATCCGGTAAACCAGAAATTGACGACTGTTACTGCATTACCGGAAAACAGGCTGTCATCAACCTTATTGCCATCAAAATCCTCACCGGAAAAATCACTGAATACAGATGAGGCTTTAGAGCTGTCCTTCTTGTTATCGTCTGATGATGTATTTTTGTTTTCAAGCTCTGCTATCTGTTCCTCGATTTTTCGTATGGTTTCAATATCCGCATTAAGTGTTTTAAGCTCATCGTCTGTGAATGAATTCTTGTTTGATTCTACGATACCGGCAAGATAATCAGCATAATTTCCGTTTGAATCGGCGTCACTTTTGTTCATCATGCCAAATGCCTTGTTCCACACATCAGCGTGATCTGCAAAAAGCTGATTTTCCTGCTGATATAAATCATCAAGCTTGGAATCTGATTTGCCGGATGCTTCTGAGCCGGCTTCAGTCTGAGTGTTCTTAGAATCTGTTGTGGAAGCTTGCTTTACGCCACATGCTGTAAGTGATAATGCTATGCAGAGTGTAAAAATAGAAATAAATGATAATTTGTTTTTCATGAGTAATTTCTCCTTTAAAATAATAGTAAAATGTTTAATAGTTATCTGTTGTCATTTTTTTGACATGATTTTCCCATAAACCGGTAGCAGATGGCGTCCTTCGGACAGGCCTTTATGCAGGCACCGCAGCGTATGCACTCGGGGTGATCCGGTGTCTTACACACATCCACATCCATCTTACATGCCTTTGAGCATTGACCGCATCCGACACATTTGCTGCTATCAACGGTGATTTTGAGCAGGCTGACCTTATTAAATAATGAGTAGATTGCTCCAAGCGGACAAATCCATTTACAGAAGGGCCTGTAAAATAAGATACTTAGTACAATCACTGCAATTAAAATCATACACTTGAAAGAAAAAAGCTTTCCCAGCGCAGAACGGATAGCAGCATTTCCAATAGATAACGGTATAGCACCCTCTAAAACACCCTGAGGACAGATATATTTGCAGAAGAACGGGTCTCCCATTCCTATAGAGTTCGTTACAAGCATCGGAAGAAGTATAACGAAAACAATAAGAATGACATATTTTAGGTACCTAAGAGGCTTTAGTTTGGCGGTGGATAATTTCTTTCCGGGGATTTTATGAAGTAAATCCTGAAACCATCCAAACGGACACAGAAAACCACATATAAATCTTCCGAGTGTTACACCGAGTAAAATAAAAAATCCGGTTATGTAGTATGAAAACTTAAATTTTGATGATCCGACAACTGCCTGAAATGCCCCTATTGGACAGGCTCCTGTCGCGGCAGGGCAGGAGTAGCAGTTTAATCCGGGTACGCATACTGTTTTTGCATTGCCCTGATATATTTTACCCTTAAATAAATTTGGAATATGAATATTGGTCAGCAGCGTTGCTGCGGCCTGTATCCAGCCACGTATTTTTGCCAGTTTTCTTGATAGTAATTTCTTTTCCTTATCCAATTCCGACACACTCCAGACATAGTTTTATTGCTTTACCAAGCACTGCAGCCGCCTCACCTCTGACTGCACCATAGCTTATCATGGATACACCAAGGATAAGCAGAATGATTTGACATGTTTTTTGGTATTTCAACATAATGTTGCTCCTTTTTGTTGTATTGTTGACCAGCTGACTTTGGTATTATACAATATAGGTTGTAAAATTATTGTTAAGAAGCAGGAGAAAATTTTGAGATTATTAATTGTTGAGGATGAGAAACAAATATGTGATATGGTTGCAAAGAGTCTGTATGCTGCCGGTTATGAGGTGGATACCTGTTATGATGGGAAAGAGGCTCTTGAATGTATACTGTCGGAGAATTATGATCTGATAGTTTTGGATTTGAATCTGCCGGGGATGGATGGCATGGAGCTTCTTAAGGAGCTTAGAAAATACAATGATGAAACTAAGGTTTTGATATTATCTGCAAGAGGTCAGATTGCTGATAAGGTAGAGGGACTGGATGCAGGAGCAAATGATTACATGGAAAAACCATTCCATCTGCAGGAGCTTGAGGCACGTATCAGAAGCCTGACAAGAAGGAAATTTGTACAGAATGATATATGTCTTAAATGCGGAGAAATAAAGTTTGATACGATTAAACGCGAGGCATATGCAAAGGAAGAGCCGGTTCCACTCACAAGAAAAGAGAATGGTATTTTGGAATATTTACTTATCAATATAGGCAGACCGGTGAGCCAGGAGGAGCTGATAGAGCATGTGTGGGATGCCACGGCAGACAGCTTTAGCGGAGCAATCAGGGTACATATGTCTTCACTTAGAAAAAAGCTTAAGGCGAAGCTGGGATATGATCCCATTCAGAACAAGGTAGGTGAAGGCTATAAAATACGGGAGGAGTCTGACAGATGAAAAGAATGTCGCTACAGTGGAGACTTACGTGCATTACTACATTGTGTATTGCTATTATATGTGGCTGCCTGACTATGTTTGTCTATAAAAATGGTGTGCATTACATCGATTCTCTGCAGGATGCGGTAGAGTCACAGGGGGATGAAAAAGGAAACAAATCAGATGAAATATATATCAGCATACCGGACGATAAGTGGGATGAGTTTGCGGATGAATTTTCGGTTCAGGTGTACAATAATAAGGCCGACTATAAAAGAAACAGTCTGATAATCACGGTTTTGCTGGCGCTTTTGGGAGGTGTCGTCACTTATTTTATAAGCGGGCATGCACTCAGACCAATCAGGGAGTTTTCAGATAAAATTGAAGAGGTACAGGCTCAGAATCTGTCTGATTCAAGAATAGAGGAAAACAATGTTAAGGAACTGAACCAGCTGGGTATTTCTTATAATAAGATGCTTGAGCGTCTGTCGGAAGCATTTGAGATACAGAGACAGTTTACTGCAAATGCAGCACATGAGCTGCGTACTCCATTAGCGTTAATGCAGGTACAGCTTGATTTATATAATTCTGCCTCTCACCCGGGAAATGATGCAGACACTTTGCAGACAATAAAAATGGTTACGGAACAAAATGATAAATTAAACAGGATGGTAAAGACTCTTCTTGACATGAGTGAGCTTCAGACGGTGGGAAGGGATGATAAAATTATATTGGATGCTATTGTTGAAGAGGTTTTGGCAGACCTTGAGCCTCTTGCCGTGGAAAAGAATATAAAGCTGATTGGAAAATGTGAGGATGCCACTATGATAGGCAGTGATATCCTTATTTACAGGCTTGTATACAATCTGGTTGAGAATGCCATCAAATATAATCATCCGCTCGGACAGGTTACAGTAACCGCATATCAGAGAAACAAGCATGTTTATCTGTCTGTAGAAGATACGGGAAGCGGAATACCAAAGGAGCTTAGGGAGAGAGTGTTCGAGCCATTCTTCCGTGTGGATAAATCCAGAAGCCGGGAGCTGGGTGGCGTAGGGCTAGGTCTTGCTTTTGTCCGTGAAATCGTTAGAGTACATGATGGCAGTATTTGTATCAAATCAGGCAAGACTGGGGGAACGATTTTCGAGGTGACTTTTGCACAGCATTCAATGTAGCGTTCCATTTTACACATTTGTCAACGCTATTAAAACAGATTTGCTAAATGAGAAAAATAGAATAGTCTCCACATGTAAACCCATTCACAATAATAAAGAGCAATCGAATTATCTCGATCACTCTCTGCTCATTACTTCCATGATAATAATATCCGTCCCTACATCTCCTCCACAACCTGAAAAATATAAAACTTCAGATAATAACTCTCGTCCGCTGCCCAAAGGATCGGATGATCCGGTGCCTGTGTACGGTATTCCACCTGACGCAG
>UQZF01000188.1 GCA_900545455.1 uncultured Eubacteriales bacterium | reverse complement strand
CATCTGAGCCATGAGATTTCCGAGTGCTGTTCCCTCCACAGGTCCGGCATAAACTTCCTTGCCTGTGGCCTCCATCGTCTTTTTGTTGAGGTACTGATCCTGACAACCTCCGCCCACAATGTGAAGTCTCTTGTAGGTTCTTCCCGTAATCTCCTCAATCTGCTTTACAGTCTCGGCATAGCTTTCCGCAAGAGAATTGTAGATGCACTGAAGCACCTGTCCGAGATTCTCGGGAACTGCCTGACCTGAATTTGCGCAATATGTCTTAATCGCCTCGGTCATGCTCTCAGGTGCGAGGAAGGACTGATCATTTACATTAACTCTCGATGTGAAAGCCTCCTCCTTCTGTGCGAGAGCTATGAGTTCCTGAAAAGGAAGCTTCGTCGGCTGCTCTCTTCTCACCGACTGAATCATCCACAAGCCCATGATGTTCTTTAAGTATCTGAAACGATAATCGTAGCCACCCTCGTTCGTGAAGTTGTATTCACAGCTCTTCTCCGAACAGTCGGCCTCCTTTCTCTCAATTCCCATAAGTGACCATGTACCTGAGCTCAAATATATGAAATCGTCATCATTTGCAGGAACAGCCATGACAGCCGAGCCTGTGTCGTGAGTTGCAGGGAGAATGACCTCCATGTCAAAGCCGACTCTGTCGATAATCTCCTTCTTTAGTGTTCCAACCGAGGTCTTAGGAAGGTTGAGCTTTCCGAACATCTCTCTGTTGTAGCCGAGACGGTCGATTATCTCATAATCCCAGTCCTTGGTAACTGCGTTGACGAGCTGTCCCGTGGTCGCGTTGGTGTACTCATTCTTCTTAACTCCCGTGAGAAGGAAGTTGAAATACTCGGGAATCATGAGAAAGCTCTTCGCGTTCTTGATGTACTCAGGGTGCTCCTTCTTGATTGCATAGAGCTGATAAACCGAGTTAAACAGTGCCTTCTGAATGCCCGTTCTCGCATAGAGCTCCTTCTCGGGAATAACCTTGTAAAGCTCCTTGTCTATGCCCTCCGTTCTTGAATCCCTGTATGCCACGGTGTCCCCGAGAATCTTGTCATTCTCATCGAGAAGAACGAAGTCAACGCCCCATGTGTCAATACCCATCGACACGGGAATCTTACCGATTTCCTTACACTTGGCAATACCGTTTACAATCTCCTCGAACAATCTGTCAATGTTCCAGCACAGATGTCCGTTCCTCTTCTCAAGATTGTTCTCGAAACGGTATACCTCCTCATAGGTAATCTTACCGTTCTCAACATGTCCGAGAATATGTCTTCCGCTTGACGCCCCAATGTCAACAGCCAGATAGTAATTGCTCATATAATCCTCCAATTTTCCGCGTTCGTCCGCCATAAACTATATTCAGTATAGCTCAAAAAAGGACATAATAAAAGGACGTATATTGGTTAAAAATACGTCCTTATTTGCAGCGTTCATCCCTGTAATGTTTTGGGCTGCAGCCATATTTTTCTTTGAATACCCTGAAAAAATAACTCGTGTTATCATATCCGACCGCGGCAATAATATCCGCTATCGGAAGCGTCGTCTCCGTGAGGAGCTGCACCGACTTGTTAAACCTTTTAATCTGCAAAAGCTCCTTAAAATTGTACCCCGTAGCCTGCTTTACATGGCGTGAGAGCGAGTATATCGACATATTAAGGCGATTAGCAAGCTCCGCGAGCGAGCCGTCCCTGTAATTCTCCTCCACATACTTGAGCGTCGCAAAGGAAATCCTGTTCTCGTTGCCGACATCGAGCGTGTTCCCGTCCTGCTCAAGCTTATCGACATAGTTCATGAGCTGCAAAAACAGAAGTCCCATCGTTGTCTGGTTGATACGTCGGTTGTTGCTCTGCTTGTTCACAAGCGACCACACCATATTTTCGACAAGATTCTGTATCGGAAGTATGTCCGCCACATTAAAGTGAAGGTACGCCGCCTCGTCGGTGTTGTTACAGAGTGTGCTGACTATGAATTTTCTCAGCACGTTCTCCTCCTCCATCATGTCAAAAGCCACGTCAAAAAATTCAGGTCTGACAATGAAGTTCACCGCAATGTCATCCTCGCCCGCCGGGAGTATCTCATGGTAGGAAAACTGATTTAGAAAGAGCAGATTTCCCTGCTCCAGCACGATTTTGGTATCATCATTGATAATATGTGTCGTACTCCCGCTGCACATGTAAATTATCTCGATATAATCATGCCTGTGTTTCGGAAAAGCGACAAATCTCGTATGTGTTCTTATATTGATAAGGCTTCCTTTATCGAGCATCTTCTCTCCACGGATGGTGAACTCACCCGTGGAGGAATAGCGGTCTTTACTTATCTTTTTGCCCGAGAGAATCTCCTGCTCCTCGGGCGTTATTTTTCTCAAAATATCGAGAAGCTCTTTGTTCATAAGCGCTCCCTCATTTTTCACAGATTATTTGCTCATTATCGAATCCACGTTGATGAGCTCGTACGGCTCCGTGGCTGCGCCCTCAACCTTCACATTTACAAGGTTGAGCTTCTTTACGTTGGCTGCCACGATTCCGCGCTTACTTGAAGCGTCACAGCCGAGCATCATCGCAGCAACTCCCGACTTGGCATCCTGTGCATAGTCAATGTGGACGTTCTCCATCGTAACCTCAGCAATCTTCTGCTCAGGAAGTCCGTATATATAAGCTCCGGCAACATGACAGTTGTGGCACTCGATGTTTCTGAAGGTCAGTCTGTCAATTCTAGGTGTTCTGTCATCGACAGGGAGCGGATTCTTGCTTCCGACATACTCTGTCTTGCCGTCAGGATCACAGAAGTAGAAGCTGTTAACAACAAACGGTGTCATGACATTGTCCATCTTGATATTCTCAAACGTGATATTGTCAAGCACCGAATCCTTTCCTCTTCCTCTTCTGGTCTTGACTCTCAGACCTCTGTCGGTGTTGAGGAAGAGACAGTCCGTAATCTTTACGTTATTTACACCCGCAGCAATCTCACTTCCTACCGTCACGGCACCATGTCCGTCGCGCATGCAGGACTGGCGGATGAGCATGTCCGAGGTTGGAACCTTATGCTTTCTTCCCATATATATCTTGCCCGACTTAATCGCGATACAGTCGTCGCCGACCGAAAAGTACACGCCGACAATCTCAACTCCCGTGCAGGACTCAGGATCAAGCCCGTCCGTGTTGTGTGAGTTGGCAGGGTTTATTACCTTCAAATCGATAAATCTTATATTCTCCGTAAAGTATGGGTGCAGTGTCCATGACGGTGAGTTGGTCACTGTCACACCGTGAAGAACCACGTTCTTACAGTGGCTTATGAACACAAGTCTCGGTCTCCATGCAATCTTTCTTATCTTGCAGTCCTTCCACCAGTTGTCAAACCCTGCACAGCCGTCGATTGTTCCCTCACCCGTGATGACCACGTTCTCAACATTTATTCCCGTGATTATGCCTGTGAAGCAGTCGAGAGGATTTCCCTCCCATGTTCCCAAGTTGTACTCATCCTTCTCGTCATAGCTCTGAATCATTCCGGGAAGTATGCCGAACTTCTCTCTCTCGGTAAATGCAGAGAGAACCGCGTCCTTTGCAAGGTCAAGCACAAGGTCGCTCTTTAAGAAAAGAGATGTAATCTTATAAACTCCGGCCGGAACATACACTCTTCCGCCCTTAGGACATGCCATGATGGCTGTCTGTATGGCAAGCGTGTCGTCGTGCTCACCGTTGCCGTAAGCTCCAAAATCGCGTACATTGAGTGTCACAAACTCATAATCCGTGTGTACATCAATATAGCCCTTGTTATTCTCATTCTTTGTGTCAGCATTTCCTGCCTCACCGCTCTCGACAACCTCAATGCTGTAGTCCGTATCCGGCAAAAGTCCGTAAATCGAGGTTATTACGCGGTTCGTAGACTGCGTGTACACTCCGTTGACATAAATATCGTAATTAGGGGTATCCGTGTAAAAAATACCCGTATTTTTAAGCTCTATGCAGACATTTCTCGATGTCTTTGCAACCAAACCAAGCTCCATATAATTCACTCCGTTCCGCCGCCCGTCGCGGCTTATTTAAAAATAATTTTTCAGCTATTCTGCGTATGCTGAATACTTCTCGGCGAGAACCACCTTGAGTGCACATGCCTTCTTTACCGCAAATGACATAACCGCCTGCGCATCGGCGTTACTCATTATATTCACATGTTCACCGCTTATGTGCTTTCTCATTCGTCCCTCTCGCTCCCATGCTCTGTCGACAAGTGTTCTAAGCTCATCCCTGAACATATCAACAAGGCTTCTGTAAAGCTCATACACAGGCTCAGCAATCGCTGCGATTGTATCAACGAGTGCAAGCATGAAGAGTGCCTCCTGCATCTCGTTCTCCCTGTTGTTCTTTTTAAGCTCCGCAAACTTAACCGTGAGCGCATGATAGTGCTCCTTGCCGCCGAATATTGTCTCGTAATTCATGTCAAACGCAAGCCCCATATATCTGTCTGACTTCTCAAGCTCCGTTATCACATTCTTATATGTCTCATCGCCCGTGACATTGTAAGCCGCATACAAAAGATTCATCGCCGACGGATACTCGCAGCCCTCGACAAAAGAAGTCTTGTCCTTCATCTGTGCCGCCTTTTCGACGATAACATTCTTCAATTCTTCCTTCTCATCCCCCTCTGCAAGTGCACCGTACTCCCACACGGCACGGCTCACAGTCACACCCTCAGGTGCTCCCATGTCGTCAACCGACATGTAACGCAGAGTGTCTATAATCTCTCTCGTTGTCATGTTATATTCCTCCATGTTTAAAATTAAATGAATTCCGATTCCGAATATTCAATATTCGGAATCTGCAGCATATTTTAGTCAATAAGAAGTGCCGCATCCTCTTTCACATCGTCAGGGTTCACAAGCATATCCCTGTACGGGCTGTCAAGCTTAGCAATTCCTGCCGCAATCAGCTCAGCGAACGTGACCGCACCGGCATACTGAAGATGTGTATTGTCTGTTTTTCCATCCGGATAGTTCGGAAACTCCCCCGGTGCCAGATGCATGAACCACTTTCTGCTGTCCATGTCTCCCGTCTTTTCTATTTTGCGACGGCTCATCGTGCATAAATCAATCACAGGTACATTGCACTCCTCGCCGACCTCAATCATAGCCTGCGGATAATCAAGATGTGTATTATCGACAAGTTTGCCCTCAGATTCAAACAATCTTCTGTACAGCGGCGTTATAAGAAGCGGATAAGCCCCCGCATCCCTTGCAACCTTTATAAATGTTCTCAAATTGTCCTTAAAGCTTGTCTGCGGATCTGTATATC
>UQZF01000187.1 GCA_900545455.1 uncultured Eubacteriales bacterium | reverse complement strand
GTATTATATAGTTTCTTTACACTTATAAAACTATTTTCATTATACCTCTTTCATCATGAAAATGTAAACATTATGAGGCTGTAAACATTCTCAACTTTATCAAAGAAATAACCTTTCTCATTTCATTGACATACCGACTGCGCAGTGGCAAAATAGTAACAATGGTCGCAGCCATAACTATCATACTTTAAATATTAAGAGGCTAACAATGAACAATTACAGACGAGGGCTGAAAGCAGGCGTTCCAATCGCCATCGGATACCTTTCAATCTCATTTACATTCGGAATAATAGCGGTTTCCTACGGATTTGCGTGGTGGCAGGCACTCATAATCTCAATGACGACCGTCACCTCCGCAGGGCAGTTTGCGGGAATAGGCATAATGCTTCACCCGGGACAGTATTTTCAGATGTTAATTTCACAGATTACAATAAATATACGTTACTCCTTCATGTCAATCTCGGTCGGACAGAAGGCGGATGAGCGTTTTAAGAGCTTCTCAAGATGGCTCCTCGGCTTTATGATGACCGATGAGATTTTTGCCGTGGCTGTACAGGAGGAGAAGGTGAGCCGAAGCTTCTTTGCGGGACTTGCAACACTTCCCTATCTCGGCTGGTCTGTCGGAACACTTCTCGGTGCCATCTTAGGAAGCGTGCTTCCCGACCGCCTGATGAGCGCATTGAGCCTTGCGATATACGGAATGTTCGTCGCCATTGTAGTTCCCGAAATGAAAAAATCACGACCTGTCACTTTGGTCGTGATTCTCTCAATACTGCTTAGCTGTGCATTTTATTATGTTCCGCTGCTGTCAAAAATCTCGAGCGGAATAACCATCACCGTAGTTGCCATAGCCTCCGCTGCTGTGGGCTCAATATTATTCCCGTTAAAGGACGAGGAGGTCTCCGATAATGGATAACAAAGCTTTCTTTTTATATCTGCTCATACTCGCGGGCTCGACATACCTTATCCGCGTCATACCCTTTGTGGCAATTAAGCAGAAAATTAACAACCGCTTCATACGCTCTTTTCTGTACTACATACCGTATGCGGTTCTCACGGCAATGACAATCCCGGCCATATTCTACGCGACCACATGGTGGGCAGGTGCCGCAGCCGGGCTTGTGGTCGCAGTCATATTTGCCATCAGGGGCAAAGGACTCACGACCGTAGCCGTCGCTGCGTGCGCTGCCGTGTTTTTGACTGAATTGCTGACGGATATACTCTAATAAATACATCCCGGATACAGGGTTGAGCGGAACAGCTTGTCCGTCTGCGCAAGCTGTCTGCCCGACGGTGTTAACTAAAATCGGCTCCATTTTACCACTCTCCTTATAGTTTTTGAAGTTCTATCGTCCTCGTCGCAATCCGCTGTGCAAGATGCCTGTTGTGCGTGACCGCGATAATTCCCATATTTCTCTTTTTGGCCTCGCCAAGAACCACGTTCCATATCTGTGCCTGCGTGATTACATCGAGCATGGTGCTTATCTCGTCGCATATAAGATAATCCGCACCGCTCATAAGCGCCCTCGCGACGCAGAAGCGCTGCAGTTCACCGCCCGAGAGCTCCCTTGGAAATCTCTCAAGCCACGCCCGCTCGATTCCCAGTGCCCTCAGCACCTCATCATCAAGCCTGCCGCTCTCTGCGAGAACCCTTTTAAGCCTCCACCGCGGATTGACCGCCTTTTCGGGGTGCTGACAGATTAGCTGCACGGGACACACTCCCTTTTTCGGCAAGGTTTTCTCATCAATCAGTATCTCGCCCTCATTCGGTTTTAAATAGCCTGCAAGGAGCATGGCAAGCGTCGTCTTACCGTAACCGCTCGGCGCAAATATGGCGAGACACTCGCCCTTTTCCACCTTCACGCTGCAATCCTCAAGAATCCACTCTCCCCTTCTATCATAACGAAAATAAACATGCTTTGCCTCAAGTGCCATGGTAACACCTCACCTCCCCGCCCCTGACTTCACACACGGGCGGAACCTGCACTTCGCACTCCGGCGTCCTATACGGACAGCGCGGTGCAAAAAGACATCCCTTCGGCAGATTTCCCGCGTAGGGCTGAAATCCCGGAATCGGCTCAAAGCCGTTCTGCGGAAGTGCCCTCCACAGTGCCTTTGAATAGGGATGCCGCAGGGCACCCTCCCCCGCCTTAAAATCCGACGCCAAGGCTGTCTCGACCGTTGTTCCCGCATAAAAAACAGCAACCCTGTCCGCGAACTCAACCGCCAAGTCGATGTCATGTGTGATCAAAATAACGGCTTTTCCCTCATCCGCCATCTCCCTGAACATTTTGAGTGCCTCGAGTGCCTGCTCAATGCTCATCCCGGGTGTAGGCTCGTCCGCAATTATGAGCTGCGCATCTGTTATCAGCGCAGTTGAGACCAGCACGCGCCTTGCCATGCCTCCCGAGAGCTGGAACGGATAGAGCTTTGCCGTCCGCTCCGCCAGATTGAGCCGTTCAAACAGCCGCTTTCTTTTCTCTGATGCCTGCGGCACATTATGTCCCTCCACCTGACTGCCTACCTTCATGAGCGGATTAAGATATGAGACCGACTGCGGTACGAGCGCAATCTCCGTCCCACGAAGCTGTCTCATTCGCTCGTCCGTCAGCTCCTCACCCTTGTAGTGGATATGTCCCTGCAGGGACGCATTTTCGGGGAGAATACCGAGAATCGCGGCTGCAAGCAGGCTCTTGCCCGAGCCCGACGAGCCCGCAATCGCAACGATTTCACCGGGATGCACCGTGAGATGCAGGTCGGAAATAACCTTCAGGTCGGACTGTTTCAAACCGTTGTCGTACATTTTAAACGACACCGACAAATTATGTATTTCAAGTAAAGTATCCTTCTTCTGCTCCATTTTTCCTCACATATTTCCTATTCCTGCGCGCTGTACGGATCTAAGATCATGCGCAGCTTGTCACCCAGCTTATCCACAAGCAGCACAATGAGCACCAAGGTTATCCCCGGCAGCACAGCCATCCACCACATTCCTGTTGACAGATAGCGCATGCTCTCGGACAAAATTATGCCGATTGCAGGCTGCTCCGGCGGCAGACCAAAGCCGAGAAACGAGATGGACGCCTCGTGCAGAATCGCATGCGGGAACATTAAAACCAGCCCCACAAAGAACTGCGGAACCAGATGCGGCAGCAAATGATTCACCACAATCCAGCCGCTCGATTTTCCGAGCCTGCGCGACACCGCAATATACTGCTCTGAGCGAAGCTGCATGACCTCACCGCGAATCAGTCTCGCGAGACTGCACCAGTGCGTCGCCGCAATTCCGACGAGCAGACCTTTGAGCCCGCGTCCGAGCGTGAACGATATAAGTATAATCAAAATTGTGTGCGGCACACTCATCACAAGGTCGATAATCCAGTTGATGACGGCATCCAAAAGCTTTGAACCCGTAGCCGCCGCAATGCCGACCAGCACGGCGATGACCGCACTTATGGCGGACGCCGCAATGCCGATGGTTATGCTCACCGACAAGCCCTTCAATGTGCGCAAAAATACATCCCGTCCAAGCGCATCCGTTCCAAACGGATGCCTGAGGCACGGCGCAATTTTGGCATTTAAAAAGCTTCCGTTTACCGCCTCCTCGGGAATGAGGATACCGCATATATAAATCGCCGCAAACAGCACTGTCATTACAACAGTCAGCACTATGACCTGCGTTCTGTGATTTAACCTTTTCACTCTCCCACCTCCCGAATCCGTGGGTTTATCACACCGTAGAGCAGATTTGCAATCATATTTCCGACACTGACAAAGAGTGCCGAGAACAGTGTTACCCCGAGAAGCAGTGCCACATCGCCCTGAAGTCCTGCTGCCGCCACGGCACTTCCGAGTCCCGGATAGCTGAACACATTCTCCGCCATGACGGAGCCTCCGAACAGCTCCGAAAACGACGCAAACTGTAAGGTGAGCGCGGGAATCAGGACATTTCGCAGACAGTGGCGCCTAAATATCGTGTGCATGCTCTCACCTCTCGCCTTCGCAAAAAGGACGTACTCGCTGTTAAGGACGTCTATCACCTTCTGCCTTGTGTGAAGCGCGATGTTGGAAAATGACATCAGGCTCAGCGTAAACGCAGGGAGTATAAGGTGGTAAATCTTCTGCCCGACCGTCACATTATCACTCGTGACGCCTATCGGCGATGAGAAGCCTATCGGGAACCATTTAAGCCACACGGCAAATATGAGCAAAAACAAAAGCCCAAGCCAAAATGTCGGTATTGAGCTTAAAATATAGCAGAGCTTTTTCAGGAGCCTATCTGACAGGCGGTTTTCGTGCATTCCCATCACGCAGCCGAGCGCAAAGCCTATCACTCCTGCCAACAGCCACGCGCTGAACATGAGGGCAAGCGAATTTACAAAGCGCTCACCGATGACATCGGCAACAGGTCTGCGGTAAATCACGGATTCACCCAGATTCCCCCTCAAAGCCTCGCCAAGCCATGTAAAATAACTCTCCACAGGTGGCTCACTTACGCCCCAGTAAGCCTCTATCTCAGCCCTCTGTTCGGCAGAGACCGCCGTTCCGAGTCCAAGAATGTACTGCTGAACCGGATCAATCGGCGACACGCTCACAAGTGTGAATGAAATGACGCTCACAGCGAACAGCAGGGATATAATTTTTACACCATATATTAGAAAACTGCGCACCAGCCGTCCGATTGTTCCTTTCATCTCATACCTCTGTCTCTTTTATTGCTTCTTAATATTAATATTCTTTATCTTTTCTATTCTTCCAAATCCCATGTCCACTCGTTCAAATTCTGAATGAGCGGCAGTCCGTGACCGTGTCCGTGGATTGGCTGGTTGCCGATGGAAAGCCCGTCCCTCACATAGGTCACATGGTCAAGATTTACAATCCATACCCAAGGACATTCACCCTTCATGGAGGTTCCCGTCACGCCGTCCCACTGAACCTTTTTCCAGTTCTCATTGGCTTCATCGACAGTGAGTGCCTCCATTGCGGCGTTTAGATACCCGTCGGTTGTCTCATTCATGTAACCCTCAGGGTTGTAAAAATCATCCAGCAAAGCTCCCTCGGAGCGGTAAAGGTAGTAGGTTTCATTAGGGCTCGATGAACCCCAGCCCATAAGAACCGCCTCGGAGAACATCACCTTCATAATCTCGTCCCAGCTCATTCCCTCGACATTTACCTTTATCCCGACAGCCTTTAGCTGCTCAGCCGCAGCCATGCCGACCGCCTGACGAACCGAATCGCCCGACGGATAGACGCACTTAAACTCTGCCTTTATGCCGTCCCTCTCGACAATTCCGT
>UQZF01000186.1 GCA_900545455.1 uncultured Eubacteriales bacterium | reverse complement strand
CAGATATACAGGATACAGGCGGACACGGGAGAGAGAGTATCGCATGTTGTGATTATGGGAACAGGAGAACCTTTTGATAATTACGATAATGTCAGAAAATTTGTAACGTTGCTTACAGATGAGAACGGAATCAATATCGGAGCAAGGAACCTTACGATATCGACATGCGGAATTGTCCCGAGAATAAAGCAGTTTGCGGATGAAAAACTGCAGGTGAATCTTGCAATATCGCTTCATGCACCGAACGACGAGCTGAGAAAGTCACTGATGCCAATAGCAAATAAGTATTCGATAGAGGAGCTTATGGATGCGTGCAGGTATTATGTTGAAAAGACATCGAGAAGAATTACATACGAATACAGCCTTGTAAAAGGGGTTAACGATGGCAGGGAGCAGGCAATGGAGCTTATAGGCCTTATAAAAGGCATGAACTGCCATGTCAATCTTATACCGGTCAATCCCATAAAGGAAAGAGATTTTAAACAGACGGAAGGACCTCAGGTTGCCAATTTTAAAAATCTTCTTGAAAAAAATGGGATTGCATGTACAATAAGAAGAGAGATGGGAAGAGATATTGATGGGGCTTGCGGACAGCTTCGCAAGAGCCGTTTAGATGAAAATAACGCAGAATAGTTCTGCGTGGAGGAATGTAATGAGGGCATATGCAGCTACGGATGTAGGCAGAGTAAGAGAAGTCAATCAGGATTACATCTTTTGCAGTATGGAACCGGTCGGAAAGCTGCCGAATCTTTTTTTGGTGGCAGACGGAATGGGCGGGCATAAAGCAGGAGATTTAGCTTCGCGCTACACGGTTGAGACTTTGACGGACAGTATTAAAAAGTCAGACTCGGATAATCCGATTACAATTATCAATGATGCGATTGTGGAGGCTAACAAAAAGCTGCTTGAGAAAGCCGCTGAGTCGGAGCAGTATTCAGGTATGGGAACTACTTTGGTTGTGTGCACGATTATCGGGGAATCGATGTATGTAGCTAATGTCGGAGACAGCAGACTGTACCTGTATGACGGCAGGCTGTCACAGATTACGAGAGATCACTCTCTTGTTGCGGAGATGGTGGCGCTTGGCAAGCTCGGACGCGATGAAGCACGCAGACATGAAAAGAAAAATGTTATTACCCGCGCGATAGGCGGATCAAAAGAAGTCATGGCAGATTTCTTTGAGGCTGAACTTACTGCGGGCAACAGAATAATTATGTGTTCGGACGGACTGAGCAACATGGTTGAAGATGAAGAGATTGAGCAGATTTTGTCTTCGGATATTCCGATTGAAGATAAGACGAAGCAACTGTTAGGCAGAGCTAATGAGAATGGCGGCAAGGACAATATAGCTGTCGTCATTATAGAACTGTAATAGGAGGTAATATGTTAAAGCCGGGAATGTTTATAGCGGACAGATATGAGATTCTTGAGAAGATTGGTTCAGGCGGAATGTCAGATGTCTATAAGGCAAAGTGCCATAAATTGAACAGATATGTTGCAATCAAGGTGCTTAAGCCGGAGTTCAGTGAGGATAGGTCGTTTGTTACGAAGTTTCGTGTTGAGGCCCAGTCGGCGGCGGGACTTATTCATGCTAATATTGTAAATGTATATGATGTCGGTGATGAGAACGGAATATACTACATTGTAATGGAGCTTGTTGAAGGCATTACACTTAAGAAATATATTGAGAAGAAGGGCAGACTTGGCGTCAGGGAGGCGGTAAGCATTGCCATTCAGGTGGCACAGGGTATTGAGGCAGCGCATAATCATCATATTGTTCATCGTGATATTAAACCGCAGAATATTATTATATCCAAGGAAGGTAAGGTGAAAGTTACCGATTTTGGTATAGCAAGAGCGGCAACTTCGAATACAATCAACTCGAATGCTATGGGTTCGGTTCACTATATATCACCTGAGCAGGCGAGAGGCGGGTACAGTGATGAGAAGAGTGATATTTATTCATTCGGTATCATGCTCTATGAGATGCTGACGGGAAGGGTTCCTTTCGAGGGAGACACAACAGTGTCTGTTGCGCTCCAGCACATTCAGGATGATATTGTTTCACCTGCGAAGCTTGTGCCGGGAATTCCCATAAGCGTTGAGAAAATCGTACTCAAATGTACACAGAAAAAGACTGAGAGACGTTATCAGAATATGTCGGATCTGATTGCTGACCTTAAGAGATCACTTGTTGCACCTGATGAGGATTTTGTTGTTATGAGACCTGTAGCAAGCAACGGTCCGACCAAGATGATAACGGAGGATGAACTTGACATGATTCATCAGATGTCATCAATCAAGTCAACCAACACCGCAAGCAGAAGCAAGAAGGATGATTATGATTATGAGGAAGAGGATGACATCGACGATGTAGATGACGATTACGACGAGGAAGATGACGACGACAATGAAGGCAGGGGAACGACGGTTGACAAGGTCATTACAGCGCTTGGAATCACAGTTGCCGTTATAATTGTCATAATTACATTGTTCATAATCTTCAAGATGGTGTCTGTCCTTTCAGGAAGCGGAAACAGTTCAGACAATACAACAACGACACAGTCAGTTTCCGCTGATGACGGCAAGACGGAAGTGCCACAGGTTACAGGATACAGCTACGAGGAAGCACAGTCCATGTTAAATGACGTCAATCTCGGGGCAAAGCTTATATATTCCAATTCGTCGTATGATGCAGGAACAGTTATAGAACAGAATGTGGCTGCGGGAACAAGAGTTACCGAGCATACAACGATAATACTTACAGTCAGCAACGGACCTGAATCATTCTCCATGATTAATGTTGAAGATATGACAGAGGATGATGCGAGGGAGGCACTTACGGCACTCGGACTCAAGGTTACAACAGAGTATGTTGCAAGCTCTGAGGTTGAACAGTTCCATGTTGTCAGCTCAACACCTAAGCATCTTGCCAAGGTTAAACAGGGCGATGAAGTTACATTGTATGTAAGTATGGGCGATGGAAAGGTATATACTGAGGTTCCGTCACTTGCAGGAATGACCGAGGATGAAGCAAGGAATGCGATTGTGTCAAACGGTTTTGAGGTAGGAACAGTTAAGCGCGAGAGCAGCCAGAATGTTGCACCGGGAATCGTAATTGCACAGAGCGGTCCTACAGCCGGAGAGAAGGCTGCCGAGGGTTCGACAATCAACTTTGTGGTGAGCACGGGAAGTGACTCATCGGTAAAGTATGTGTATTTGTCAAAGACGGTACTTGCAGAAGATTTGACTGATTCTAATCTGGTGCCACAGGATGCGACATTTATAAGACTCAACTTTGTGCTTATACAGAATGGCAATGAGAAGAACATAGCTTCCCAGGAGTTTACATCTTATGCAGGAATGACGGAAAAGTCAATTCAGGTAAGAGAAGCACTTTCTGATTACAGCAAGGGTTCGGCGGAACTCAGAGTGTTTGCATATTATGTTGCACCGTCATCGGAGCAGACAGTGCAGCTCTGTTCTCTCGATGTTACACTGACAGAGTAGAATACAATCAGATTAAGTGGAAAAATGTATGCGCGGTAAGATAATTAAGGGAATTGCAGGTTTTTACTATGTCCATGCCGAGGACGGCGGGACATACGAGTGTAAGGCAAAGGGTGGATTCAGAAATAAAAATGTTAAACCCTTGGTCGGCGATGATGTGGATATTGATATTGTTGATTCTGATAAGCTTCTTGGAAATATCGTCGAGATACTTCCGAGGAGCAGTGAAATGATAAGACCTGCCGTAGCTAATGTGGATCAGGCTTTGCTTGTGTTTGCCATTTCACATCCTGAACCGAACCTGAGACTGTTAGACAGCTTTCTTGTAATGATGGATGGCTATGAGCTGCCGACCATAATATGCTTTAACAAGATAGATGAGACGACAGAGCAGGATATGAAAGAGCTCTCCGACATCTATTTTGACAGCGGGTGCCGTGTGATGTTTACAAGCACGGTGACTGGTGAGGGAATAGAGGAGCTTAGAGGACTTCTGCACGGGCACACGACGGCTCTTGCCGGACCGTCCGGTGTTGGAAAATCATCGATTCTTAATGCACTTGTCGAGCAGGTGTATATGGAAACGGGAAGCATCAGCGAGAAAATAGGGCGTGGGAAACATACGACGAGACATTCGGAGGTGTTTGTCCTTGACAATGAGAGTTATATTCTCGATACACCGGGATTTACATCCCTGTCCGTCATGGTTTCCGAGCGGGAAAAGCTCAGATTCTATATACCTGAATTTGACCAATACGAGGGGAAATGCAGATTCTCGGGGTGTGTTCATATCAATGAACCTGATTGTGCTGTGAAAGCCGCCGTAAATGACGGCAGGATAAATGTGGTAAGGTATGAAAGCTATGTCGCGATGTATAATGAACTTGGAAAAAGAGATAGAATACATTAAAAATAGAAACTCATGAAGCTTACATAAGCTCCATGAGTTTCTTTACGTTTGCGGAGGCATCGCCCTTGAATACGGTTGAGCCTGCAACGATTATATTGGCTCCTGCCTCACATATTGATTTTATATTGTCGAAGTTGACACCGCCATCCACTTCAATGTCAAAGTGGAGTCCCATTTCATCTCTGAGGCGAGCTGTTTCCCTAAGTTTGTCGAGTGAGCTTTCGATGAATTTCTGACCGCCGAATCCCGGATTGACACTCATGATAAGCACCATATCGACGAGTGGCATATATGGAACTATATCGCTTACAGATGTGGCGGGGTTGAGGGTGATTCCGACCTTGACGCCAAGCTCCTTGATTTTATTAAGCGTTGCCTCGACGTTCTCACAGGCTTCAACGTGAACTGTGATGATGTCGGCACCGAGGGAGGCAAATTCCTCGACATATCTTATCGGTTCCTCAATCATAAGGTGGACGTCGAATACTTTGCGGGTAACAGGTCTGATTGATTTGATTACCGGCATTCCGAAAGAAATGCTCGGAACGAACAAGCCATCCATTACATCTACATGGATATATTCGGCTCCTGCCTCGTCGATGGTGTGGATGTCGCGGGCGAGGTTACCAAAGTCCGCTGACAATATTGAAGGTGATAATATTTTTCTGTAATTCATGATGTGCTCCTTTTAGATGTTGAGGTCGTTCTGGACAGGGCGGTAGAAGAGTTCCCTGACTTCATCGGGATTTTTGGTCTGTGCAAGTATCCACATAAGCTTCGTGACGATAGCTTCCGTTGTCATGTCATACGCTTCCATGAGGCGGTACTTTTCCTTGATGACCTGTCCTACCATGTAGACTGACATATCGCTGCCCTCGTGCGGAACCTGTGT
>UQZF01000185.1 GCA_900545455.1 uncultured Eubacteriales bacterium | reverse complement strand
GAGGAGAGCACCGAATCAGTGCAGCCTGAGAAAAACAGTGACGCGGTGGAGACAACCACGGAGGCAATAGCCTACGATGAGCTTCTTGCAAATTTGGAGCAGGCAAATACCGCCGTGGTCGACTCGTGGACTCAGATAGAGAACGGTTTGGATGTGGAGGAAAGCATAAGTCTGCTTGGTGAATTGCAGCAGACGCTTGATAGTCTCAGACCTGAGGCGGTTTCGCTCGCGACAGGTGACGGCAGGCTCAGTGACGCGGTTGTCTCATATTACAGTCTCGCATCCGATTACGCCAAAATACGTTACGATTACTATGATTTTTTTAAGCGTTACAACAGTGCGCCCTTCATTCTTGCAAGACCGAACCTCTTTGATGATGACAGGACACCGCAGGAAAATTACGATGACATGAAAAACTGGCTTGAATCAGCAAAGGCGGAGTATGAGAGCTTTGAATATCCTTTGTTTGTCGAGGGCTATTGGAAGGAGTATGAAAACATTCTTGACTTGAATCAGACCATCCTTCATAAATATGCGCTGGCAGTCAATTATAATGACAATCTCCGCATGGCATCCTGTGAAGAATTGTACGACAGATGCGCGGTGGCTGAGGAAAAGTGGTTTAATGATGTGCTCGATTCAAGCTATGATATGTTGAATCTCTACTGTGTGAGTGCCTATTCGTATTCCGTGAAGCTCTGCGGAGAGATACGAAGCTATAGTGAAATGTCGGGAAAGGACAGGGAGGAATATGTCTTTGAAAACAGCATGTCGGATGCGATATGCTACGACACGGAGTGCGTTGACACCATATATCCTTCACTGTATAACACCTACGATTCCTTTGCTATAATAAGCTTGGCGGCTTACGGTGAGGACAGAAAAATCGACGTTGAGGTCGAGATTCCGGGCTTTACGCAGAAGTACAGACAGAGCTACACGGTCACCAACGAGGCAAGGCAGTTGTTTATCAAGCCGCCTCTTGTCACGGGTGACATTGACCTGACCTCCGCAAAGTCGGCGCAGTTGAACATAACGCTTTACAATGAGGACGGCACACAGATTACGACGGAATCCCACCCGATTACCATAAAGAGCAAGAATGATGTCGAATGGGTGAGCAGTGATTTCGGTACCTTCACGAAGGACAATATTTTATGCTTCCTGACACCCGAATCGTCGAGCATATCTGCCTTAAAGCGCAATGCCATAGACGAGATTTATGAGTTGTCGGACGGGAAGGTTGAAAGCCTTGCAGGATACCAGATGGTAGCAGGAAATGTCTATGCAGTGACGTATCTCCAGTCCGCGGCTATAATGAAGGCTATGTATAATATGGGTGTGCGCTATAATATGGATGGTTTCTCGGTGAGCGGCAGCAATCAGCACATTCTTTTGCCTGAGCAGGTATTAGAGCAGCAGAGTGGTCTGTGCATTGAGACATCGCTTACTGTCGCAAGCGCATTGCAGAGCGCGGGAATGCACGCCTTTTTGGTGCTTCCGCCGGGACACGCACAGGTAGCAGTGGAAATATGGGACAGCGGAAACGGAAGCGGAGAGTACTTCCTTATAGAGACAACGGCACTGAAGGACAGCATTATAAACGGTTCGGGCTTAGCCGATGATGCGGCGGCACTGATGAACGGGGAGCTTGACAAGTTCAAGGACAACGGCTGTATCTATTATTTTGACAGTGACGCATGGAAGGAGTACATTCAGGACGCGTATGTCATTGACTGTGACGATTCGAGGGTTCTCGGAATGACACCGTTTGCGAATTAAAATAACATGGTAATGAAGGTGGGTGTGGGTATGGAGTGCAGTATAAGTATCGGAAAACAGGACTTTGCGGACATAAGGGAAAACAATTATTTTTATGTCGATAAAACCTCTTTTATAAAGGAATGGTGGGGCTCAGGGGATGATGTGACGCTCATAACGCGCCCGCGCCGTTTTGGAAAGACTCTCAACATGAGTATGCTCAACTGCTTTTTCTCGAATAAGTATGCAGGGCGTGGAGATTTGTTTGCGGGGCTTTCCGTGTGGGAGGATGAGAAGTACAGAAGGCTTCAGGGGACGTATCCTGTGATATTTTTGAGCTTTGCCGATGTGAAGCAGGCAAACTTTAAGGATGCGGTAGCCAAGATTAAGGGGATAATTGTTGATTTGTTTTCAAATTATGAGAAGCTGTATGATACCGATATAATGACTGAAATGCAAAAGCAGCAGTTTAGAATGATAAATTATGATATGAGCGATGTGCTTGCACAGGATGCACTTAAAATTTTATCATCCCATCTTTCAAGATATTATGGCAAAAAGGTATTGATTCTTCTTGATGAGTATGACACGCCGATGCAGGAGGCGTATATTCATGGGTATTGGGATGAGTTTACTTCATTTATGAGAAGCTTTTTTAACGCCTCATTCAAGACTAACGCATACCTAGAGCGTGCAGTTATGACGGGAATTACGAGAGTCTCCAAGGAATCGATTTTCTCTGATTTGAATAATCTGGCTGTGGTTACAACCACATCCGACAGGTACAGCACGAGCTTTGGCTTTACCGAGGCGGAGGTTTTTAAGGCACTTGATGATATGAAGATTGCGGAATGCAAGGCTGATGTGAAGCGGTGGTATGACGGATTCGTTTTCGGAGAGCATAAGGACATATATAATCCTTGGTCGATTACGAATTTTTTGAAGGAAAGAAAATTAAGACCTTACTGGGCATTGACCAGCTCCAACAGCCTTGTGAGCAGACTTATACAGACAGCTCCGTCCGAGATTAAGCTGATGATGGAGGACTTGATAAGTGGAAGGGATATTGTTGTAAGCTTTGATGAGCAGATAGTTTTTAGCCAGCTTGGAAAGGATAAGAGTGCTATATGGAGCCTGCTTATGGCAAGTGGCTACTTAAAGCCGGATTCGGTCGAGTATAGAGGAGAGCTTATGGAGGCATGGTATCACCTGTCGATAACCAACCTTGAAACCAGAAGCATGTTTTATAATATGTTTAAGGGATGGTTTAATGACAATGATTCCAATTATAATGAATTTGTCAAAGCACTCATAAATGGCAGTATCAAAGAAATGAATGTGTTCATGAACGATGTTGCAATGTCGACATTTAGCAGTTTTGACACGGGAGTGCACCCCTCGGAGCGTTCACAGCCTGAGAAGTTCTATCATGGTTTTGTTCTGGGGCTGCTGGTTGAACTGCGTGACATATACGAGATTAAATCGAACCGCGAGAGCGGATACGGCAGATATGATGTGATGCTCATTCCAAAGAAGGATGCCGCAAAATATAATGCCATTGTACTTGAATTTAAGGTGTTTGATGCGTGCGATGAGAGAACTCTTGAGGACACCGCGCAGTCTGCACTAAGACAGATAGAGGAGAAGAATTACGATGCCGAGCTTATAACCCGCGGTATCGCAAAGGAGCGTATAAGGCACTACGGCTTTGCATTTGAGGGCAAAAGGGTGCTGATAGCGGAATAAAGAATAAAACACCATGACAGATTGCGGCATGAACACCGCTTTCAGTCATGGTGTTTTATTTTGTGTAATAGGAAACTTCATTCCTATTACACAAAACGCTCCGCGGGGATGCGCACTGCGGCGTACAATGCAGATGTCGCAAGCGACCGCCACAGGCGCGAGAATGTGCCGTGGCACATTCTTTATTCCGGAATGAGCTTATACCTCAGCTATAACCTCAACCTCGCATAACACATTCTTAGGAAGTGTCTTTACTGCAACGCAGGAGCGGGCAGGCTTACCAGTGAAGTACTTAGCGTAAATCTCATTGAACTTTCCGAAATCACCCATATCGGCAAGGAAACAGGTTGTCTTGACAACATTCTCGTAGGAAACCCCTGCTGCTTTTAAGAGTGCGCCGAGGTTCTTCATAACCTGCTCGGTCTGCTCCTCGATGGTTGTTCCGACAACTGCACCCGTTGCAGGATCAAGAGGAACCTGTCCCGATGAGTAGAAGAAGCCATTGGTGATAAAACCCTGTGAATAAGGACCGATTGCTGCCGGAGCATCCGGTGTATTAACTAATTTCATAAATTTTACCTCCGTGAATATATATTTATATTGTATTTTAACGCGTCAAAACAAAAAAGTAAACAATTCTTTGAGAGATTTTCTTTTAACGATTTTAATATAATTTGGGTAGTTTGTCCAAAGTAATGGCATAATCATGGTTATATAATTCTTTTAATACAACATACTCATTATAATTTTCTGTCAGCACAAAAGCTCCGCTCCAAATCATATACCATAACCATGGTACCTTGGTGTCTGCTAACTTTTTGACATTCGGTAATATGCCGCTTTCTGCCAAAGCTGCTCCCTTATGTGCAGCTGTAATATTTTTCAAGTCATCATACTCACTTTTAAAATCTCCATAAGCATAAGCAGGTGGATAAATGTCTCTTGAAATTATATCACAATAGTTATCTCCCACATAACCCTCTGCCAATGGGGAATTCCATACCCAAATCAAATTATCAAGCTGATATTTTTCCGTATAATAGTGATACATAAATCTGTACAGCTCTCTGGCTGTATCGGTCCCTTTGGCACCCCACCAAAACCATGATCCTTCAGATTCATGAAAAGGTCTCCATAGAATAGGAATATTTTTCTCGCAAAAAGGCTGCAATAGCGATGCCATATAATCCAAATCATTACACATGGCAATATGTTCTGGTGTACCTTCAAGCAATGCACGTCCTGCATCGAAATCCGTATTTTCTGAATAAAAGGACTTATCTCTGCCTCCAAGAGGTGAAAACCAATGCCATGTAAAGGTAATCAGCCCACCTTTTTGTGCCCACTCCCATGCTTTATTTAAGGTTCCTTTGTTCCGCATTACCTCCGTTACACATGCGGCGCTTGCCGTTTCAAGCTTAATGTTAGGTGAATATGAAAGCAGCTCGAAGCCGCACAATGCGGGCAGTTTTCCTGTTACCTTCTGTATTTTTAATAATTCTTCCTGTTCCATGGTCTGTGTATGCTGACCTGTAATAATGCCTTTGCCTTCTATTTCGCCAAGATATTCAATAACATTTTTCACTTCTTTTATCGCATGAGGATTACATGGGGTTGTTATCATAATCTACACTCCTTTGATTTTGTTCAGATTGATATGTGACTTATTTTTATCAAAATTATAGCACAGATTACCTGTGTAATAAACTCAATAATTTCTAAAGCCTGTCTCATACAAGCTGTAATATGGGTAATACGGTAACTGTCCATCTTTCATATAGAATTAAAGCTGTAAAATTTGAAATGGGCATGGGGCATGGGGACGGTGGAATTAAAATTTGCATTTTTTATTTTGATTCCTTCATGTGAAAGGATATTGACAAAAATAGTCGGGGG
>UQZF01000184.1 GCA_900545455.1 uncultured Eubacteriales bacterium | reverse complement strand
AGAAGGATTTGAGCAAGTATGCAGGTCAGGAAATTTCTTTTGTTATCACTGAGTTCAACACAGCAAAGAGAAGAATTATCGGTGACCGCAAGCAGCTCTTGGTTGCTGAGAAGCAGAAGCGTCAGGAGGAGGTTCTCTCCAAGATTTCTGTTGGTCAGACAGTTGAGGGAACAGTTAAGAATGTAACTGATTTCGGTGTATTCATCGATATCGGCGGTGTAGACGGTCTTCTTCACATTTCTGAGATGTCATGGGGAAGAATTGAGAATCCTAAGAAGGTATTCAAGCCTGGTGATAAGGTTAAGGCTTTCATTAAGGATATTCAGGGCGATAAGATTGCTCTTTCACTTAAGTTTGAGGAGACCAACCCATGGCCTAACGCAGAGCAGAAGTATGCTGTAGGCAATGTTGTTAAGGGCAAGGTTGCCAGAATGACAGACTTCGGTGCGTTCGTTGAGCTTGAGCCTGGTATTGATGCATTACTTCATGTATCACAGATTGCTTTAGAGCATGTTGACAAGCCATCAGATGTTCTTAAGATTGGTCAGGAAATTGAGGCAAAGGTTGTTGACTTCAATGCAGAATCTAAGAAGATCAGCTTAAGCATTAAGGCTTTACTTGCTCCTGCTAAGAACGAGGAGAATGCTGAGGACGAGCAGTAATAATTGATTTGGAACGCCACATTTTGAGTGAATTTTCTCTTGAAGTGTGGCGTTTGTTGCGGTATTACAGAAAAAGTGTGAAGTTAAAAGACATAAAGAGAAATGGGGAATTATTATGGCAATGGATTACGAGGGATTTAAGAAAAGTGTATATGCCCTTACAAGTATTGATTTGAATGCGTACAAGGAGCGCCAGATGAAGAGACGTATCGATACGCTCATTGCAAAGAATAAGTACAAAGGATATGAGGACTATACGGCTGCAATTAAAAAGGATAAAGCACTCTTTGAAGAATTTGTCAATTATCTTACGATTAATGTGTCGGAATTTTACAGAAATCCTGAGCAGTGGAAGATATTGGAGTCCGATGTATTTCCTGAGCTGGTCAAGAAGTACGGAAGCGGTGTCAGAATATGGAGTGCGGCTTGTTCTACAGGAGATGAACCGTATTCTCTTGCAATGCTTCTTTCTAAGTTTATGCCGCTTAACAGAATTAAGATTATTGCGACGGACATAGATGACCAGGTGCTTGACAAGGCGAGAATGGGACTTTACAGAGCGCAGAGTCTTAATGCGCTTCCTGAGGAGTTTAAGACGAAATATTTTACCAAGGTTGGAGATAATTCTTACCAGATTAAGGATGAAGTGAAAAAGTGTGTGGAATTTAAGAAACACAACCTTTTGAAAGACCCGTACCCTACAAGACTCAACCTCATTGTATGCCGCAATGTTGTCATATATTTCACTGAGGAAGCCAAGACTGAGATATACAAGAAGTTCTATGACTCGCTGGTCCCGGGAGGAACACTCTTCGTAGGAAGCACGGAGCAGATTGTGAATTACAGAGATTTGGGATACACTTCCAATCGTTCGTTCTTCTATAAGAAATCCGAATAATGAGCAACATTTAAAATCCCCGGACATTTGGATGTAATCATACTGAATGCTTCGGGGATTTTGTCGTTATTTATGCTGTTCGGTAAGATGCGACATGATATGGAGGATATATTTTTTTACTGCATCGGGATTACTCTTAAAATCATCCGTAAATTCAAAATAGGTTATCTTATCGTAGTAGTCTATTCTAAAATAAGGAGTAACAACTTCACTGTACTGTGGAAGAAAACATCCCGTCTTTTTGCTGTAACAGTTGGCAGCCTTTGCTCGTGTGCGGAAGTTCTTGTCTACATAGAAAGCAACGCTCTTATGGATTGCAGTGTCCTCCTGCGGAAGATAATAGTAATCTTTGTAGTTCGGATAAAAGTATTTCAATTCATCTGTGTGGGCTTTGACTGTGAGGGATGCTGTATCGGCATACATCGAAAAAAATGCCGACTCATTACCGAAAGAAATACGTTTTGGGACGGGGGCGGTGAGCTTTATCGAAAAGACGATTTCGGTTCCCGGTACACGGTCGGTTGAGTTGTATGATATTTTTTCTGCCTTCTCTACCGTAAAGCCACCATTGTATGCAATTCGATATGAGAGCACGGAAAGAAGTGCCGTCATTCCGACAAGGTCGTCGCGGTTGTGCAGCGTCAGGAGATTGAAGCTGTCGTTTGAGTGGTTTTCAAGATATTTAATATATATATCTATCAGTTCGCCACCGTTATATTTGTCCTCGCGGTTGATTCCTAAAAATACCTCGATGGATTTCTGCTTGAGGTTGGGAGTGTGCAGTACACTGCGGTAAGGCTGAATCTGCTTATAAATGTCAAGAACAGACATTTGTTCAATAGGATATACAAGTCCGTACATCTGACATTTTTTTTGAAGATAAGGTATGTCAAAACCCAGTCCGTTGTAGCATACAAGAAGCTTGTACTTGGCTGTAAATTCCATGAATGCGGTGAGTACATCTTTCTGAGCATCCTTGTTGTCGGAAAACCACTGGGTGCATATAAGTCTGTTCTGCTGATAATATATGCAGCCTATCATATAGAGAATGGTCGTTTCGGGCGAAAATCCCGTGGTCTCGATATCAAAGAAAATTATGTCCTCTTTTTTATAACCGGTATATTCAATGTGTTCAATATTATCTTCAAGCTCTTTTGTAATACACAGCATGGCAGCCTCCTGATAAATAAACTGAATATATTATAACACAAAATATATACTGTAAAAAAGCACAAAAATATAAAATTATTTTGTGAATTATTTCCAAAGTTAATTAAATAAAGTATTTTGTTAAATTTTAGACTATATTTTGAAAAATTTGTGATATATAATATAGTACAAATCATGTGTTAAGGAGGAAGAATATGTATGTCGGTGTTGACGTTTAAAGGCGGCGTTCATCCGTTCGATGGCAAGGCGATGTCTAAAGATACACCAATAGAAGAACTGAAACCGGGAAAAGAACTGGTATTTATGCTGTCGCAGCATATTGGTGCTCCGGCGGTGCCGCTCGTCGCAAAAGGTGACAGGGTACTCATGGGACAGAAGATTGCGGAGGGGCAGGCATTTATATCTGCCAATATCCACTCATCGGTATCGGGGACGGTTAAGAGCATTGAACCAAGACTTACCGCTACGGGAATGAAGGTGAATGCCATTATTGTGGAGAATGACGGACTGTACGAGCCGGTGAAAATTGAGCCTCAGACAAAAAGCATAGATGAACTTGAAGCTTCTGAAATAAGAGCCCTTGTAAAGGAAGCGGGAGTTGTCGGAATGGGTGGAGCGGGATTTCCTACCCATGTAAAGTTAAGTCCTAAAAATGAAGACGGCATTGATACGATTATTGTCAATGGCGCTGAGTGTGAACCGTACCTGACATCCGATTATCGAAGAATGATAGAGGAGACTGATAAGCTCATAAACGGACTTAAGATTGTTCTTAGAATTTTTCCTAAGGCAAAGGGACATATTGCAATAGAGGATAACAAGCCTGATGCGATAAAGCTTTTGAGAGAGAGAACGCAGGGAGAGGACAGAATTGTCGTTGATGTCCTCAAAACAAAGTATCCTCAGGGAGGTGAGAGATGTCTCATCTATGCGGTCACAAAGAGAAAAATTAATTCCTCCATGCTTCCGGCGGATGCGGGATGTATTGTACATAATGTAGATACAATAGTGTCAATTTATAATGCGGTCATGGAGAAAAAGCCGCTCACAAGAAGAATCGTTACGGTGACGGGAGATGCGGTCAAGAATCCGCGCAACTTTTTTGTGTATATCGGAATGTCTTACACGGAGCTTGTCGAGGCGGCGGGCGGATTTGTGAGTGAACCTGAAAAGATAATCTCGGGCGGCCCGATGATGGGCTTTGCCATGTACAGCCTGAATGTGCCTGTGACGAAGAACACCTCATCGCTCCTTGCGTTTGTGCACGATACGGTAAAGGATAAGGTTGAGAGCCCTTGTATAAGATGCGGGCGCTGTGGGGAGGTATGCCCTGAAAAGCTCCTTCCTGCGAAGCTCTCGACGCTTGCGAGAAGAGGTGCCATGGATGCATTTGTTGCCAATTACGGCATGGAATGTGTTGAGTGCGGTTGCTGCTCGTATATCTGCCCGGCAGAGAGGCAGCTCACGCAGTCGATAAAGGCGATGCGAAAAATGGTAATGGCTGAGAGAAGAAAAAAATAGGAGGAAGAAGCGGTATGGCTTATGTATCATCATCACCACATGTGAGTGATAAGACAACAACCCGGACGATAATGCTTGACGTGATTATAGCACTTCTTCCGGCTACTGTATTTGGTATTTATAATTTTGGCTGGAGAGCGGCACTTATAGTTGTCGTGTCGGTGCTCTCCTGTGTGGGCGCGGAGGCAGCCTATGAGTTTCTCATGAAAAAGCCGATAACGATAGCGGATTTGAGTGCCGTCGTTACGGGACTTCTGATTGCACTCAACATGCCGTCGACGATGCCTGTGGGGCTTGTGATACTCGGATGTCTTTTTGCCATCATAGGTGTAAAACAGCTCTTTGGCGGACTCGGACAGAACTTTATGAACCCTGCGCTTGCGGCAAGATGCTTTCTGCTCATATCTTTTGCAGGACACATGACCAACTTTGTATATGACGGAGTTTCATCAGCAACACCTCTTGCGGTTTTGAAGGCGGGCGGTGAGGTAGATGTGCTCTCAATGTTCATCGGAACAATAGGAGGTACAATCGGAGAGACATCGGTTATGGCAATCCTTATCGGTGCGGTTTACCTTCTCGTGAGAAAGGTTATTTCAATCAGAATACCTCTTGCCTACATCGCCACGTTTGCGGTCTACACGCTGCTCTTTGGCGGAAGAGGCTTTGACCTTACATATCTTGCGGCTGAGCTCTGCGGAGGCGGACTTATGCTTGGAGCTTTCTTCATGGCTACCGACTATGTGACAAGTCCGGTTACCAAGAACGGAAAGATTGTGTTCGGTATAATTCTCGGTATCCTCACCGGAATATTCCGTTTTCAGGGCAACTCCGCTGAGGGCGTATCCTACGCAATCATTTTCTCGAACCTGCTGGTTCCGATCATAGAGAAGCTTACGGCTCCTACGGCGTTCGGTGTGGTTAAGAAAAAAGCAAAAAAGGAGGATAAGTAAATGAAAAGAATCATTAAAGACACACTTATTCTCTTTGCGATAACACTCATAGCAGGTCTGCTTCTCGGTGGTGTCTATAAGATTACCAAGTCGCCTATCGAGGCACAGGCAAAGGCTAAGACGGAGAAGGCATACAAGGCTGTTTTTCAAAAATATTATGAGAAGGTTACGGATGCGGAAGGTGCCGCGGACAGTATCGTCTCGG
>UQZF01000183.1 GCA_900545455.1 uncultured Eubacteriales bacterium | reverse complement strand
ATGACCGTTCCTACTTTGCCGTCCTCAATGTCAGCCATCATCGCCTTGAATCCCTCACGCTCCCATGTCGTTCCGGAGACTCCGTCATCAACGTAGTAAACGGGATTGCGAAAGCCGTTTTCATCAGCGAACCTCTTGAGGATAGCCTTCTGATTGGTGATGCTGTTGCTCTCACCCTGTAACATATCGTCCTGACTCAGGCGACAATATAATGCTGTGATCTTGTCTGTCATATTAAACCTTCCTTTCCGACAGATACAGCAAGCTATGTTATCATTATAGCGCAATACACCGTCATTGGCAATGCGCCGAAATTCCAAAGTTACACAGCCTGCTCCTCGAGTTCTTGTCCGGATTCACCGAGGAGTTTTTCGCTCTCCCGGATGATCAGCCTTTTCAGAATATCTGAAAGGCACTCCTTTGAAGCAGGGTTGAACACGGTAGTCACCGTGTAAAGGGTATGCCCGATCTTATACTCGGACGTTACATTAAAAGTAGTGTTTGTATTCATAGCGATCTTTCTCCTTTGCTTGTCTGTCTCTATGCATTTAGAGTGAGGGCATCGCTTTATCTCTCTTACCCTCATGATTGTTGTCTTATGATAGCTGTGCGGAACGGCAGATGCCGTCCCATTGCATAGCTATTTTTATTATCGGATAGTTTTAATCCTCATAGGGATTCGCTTTATCCGTAAAGCTCATTTGCTGACCGAAGTCAGCAGTGAGATCAGCAGTATCGCTTTTCTCATTTTCAGCATTTCCGCCACCGACCAGTTTCAGAAGATCTTCATCGGAAAGACCGCTGGCTCTCAGTTTCTCCAGAAGCTGATGCTCCGAAGTAATGATCTCATCAAGCTCACGAGGCTTACAGTTATATTCCTCAGCCATAGCCAGACGGGAAACTTCTTTCAGCTTGTCCTCCAGCGCTTTCTTTTTCGCAGTATCGCTTGCGATACGCTTTTCCAAACCTTTGATCTTCTCAATGAGCTGATCTCTTTTCTCTGTATAGATGCCCATAGAAAAATCACAACCTTTCATTTTTTGTTCTCAGCAGGCAGAGCCGAGTGACCGAAGCTCACCTGCCATGATCCAATTATAGCGCGCTCTTCATTTGAAATACAAGCCGCATTGCGCACAAACTTTTGTTCATACTTTGTCAACAAACGTCCGGGGAATTTTGCGATTCAAAAAAATGAAATCACGCTATTACGCCGTTTACGCTATCCGGGCATTTTGACGAAGCAATTTTGAGCGAACATAAAAAATCTGAAATTTATTATTGACGTGATCGGGAAAGTGCGCTATATTGATTATGGGGAACGACGAAATAGAGAAAGTCGCACAGCTCCAATTCTTGGAACCGAGAAAAAAGACCGAGCCGAAAGGCTCGGAAATGACATTCGCCCCACAAGGGCGAAACTCTACCAGCAAGCACGGTGAAGTGTGGGCGCAAAATGCGACTTCACACACTTCACAAGGCTTGGCAGAGGGCGCTGCCCCTACGACCCCGAATTAAGAAAAATAAAAAGGAGAACAAGAAAAATGAAAGACGAAAAGAAGCGTACACTGTACCTGAAAGTCCGTGTCAGCCCCGAAGAAATGGCGGCTATCAAGAAGAAGTTTGAAAACAGCGGTATGAGCAGTCTCAGTACATTTGTAAGAGCCGTGATCTTCGAGGGTTACATCGTCCATATCGACGAGAACGAGCTGAAACGGCTCACTGTACTTGCGAATAATATCGCCAACAATATCAACCAAATTGCCCACCGAGCAAATGTCACGAACAAAGTTTACAAGGAAGATATTGAGGAGATCAAGGAGCTTGGCGATAAGCTATGGCGTCCGCTGATGTTTCTGCAAACAAAGGTGGCTCAGCTAAAGCATTGAGCAGAATATGACAATCGCCGTCAGGATAATTCCCAACGGCGATGAAATACAATATGTGCGCTATGAACTGGACTGGCTTTTGAAATTGCTGCGCCTTTCACAATAATGGTTACAATTATTCCGATATGCTGGACTCTGGTGCTATTATGGTATATACTGTATCTACAATATTGATTTGGAGGTAACAGTCATGTTGAAAACACCTGAATTGGCAATGCCGAGAACACGTAAGGTTACTACTGTCTGCAACGGCAGACGTGAGGTCTGGAACGACTATGAAGACGCAAAAGCATATTTCCTTGAACTCATGATGACTACCGAGGGCGAGGAGCATGAATGTGCGGAGTGCGTTTATATTCAGCTCATACATGGACTTGATGAATGTAGCGATGAGGATTGAAAGGAGAAGACTATGCTGAACAAAATAATGATGACAGGACGCATCACCACCGATTTGAACGTTGTAATTGAGCAAGATTACAGCTACTGCAAATTCAGTATCGCAGTAGACCAGCCAAAACGAAATGGCATTGATACCATTGAGACAGATACGTTCACCTGCCTTGCATTTGATGACAACGCAAAGTCAGTGAATTTCCTCTATTCAAAAGGTGGTACTATTACATTTGTTGGCTCCTGATAATTCTGTGGTTATTATCGTTGAGGAAATGCACTTTCAAAACAAGTTTGCTGTTAAGGTCGATGTTGATTCGGGACAGCTTTTCTGACGATGTGGGCGGTATGCTCCCAGACGAACGGAGTGCGTATATATCCAACTACTTCATGGGCTTTACAAGTGCAGTGACGAAGATGAATAAGCTAGAGAGCGAGTTGCCAAAACGGCAGCTCGCTCATTTTATTTCAAAAGCTCTCTGATGTGGAACTAATTAGTCCCACTTAATATTGACTTTAGGAGTAATCTTATGTTATTATAGAAACATCACCGAAAGCCACATTTCACAAAAAATCAAGGAGGTATTGTTATGAATAACGAACAGCAGGCAAAGAACCTTGTTTTCAGCAAAAAACAAGACTTTTCTGATAGGACAAAAGTTACCAAAAAATCTTTTTCTCTTTTCTTTGATCGTATGTTGAAGAAAGTTAAAGAACGCACAGGTCAAGCTATATCTAAAAAGGACATTGCCGATATGCTTGATATAGATTACGAATTGTTCAGACACTACGTTAATAAAAGTAAAGTACTGAAAAAGAGGGATTGTATTATTGCAATATGTGCTATGTTACAAGCAGATACCTCAGATACAAATGATGGCTTATACTATTATGATATGGTAGAATTAAATGACTATGATCCAAGAGATGAAATACTGATGGACATACTCGATGAACAAACCAAATACTTCCTGACCATAGTCGAAATAAACCAGAAATTAAGCAAAAAATTCTTTCCTGAACTGGATATTATTGATCACCGTAAAAAGAAAGATATTATAAAGCCTGAATATCCTTTCAGGGTTATTAAGACGAGCGTTGAATGCCGAACTGATGAGCTTATATACGGCGATCCTTATGATTCTCTTGATACTGCATATAAAAGGTTATGCAGAATATATGCTTTCATGTGGCTTGACGATAATGGCAGAAAAGAATATAAATTATGTGCAGAGCCTGATGGCTTCTTGTCATGTACTGAATATCATATGAGGGGTGAGTGGTATCATAAATACGACAGTCCTGAAAATTCAGGTATATTTAAAAACTGTTTTATAGAGTTACAACGAAGGGCAATGGCAGAGAAAAAAAGAATTGCAGAACCGCTGAATGATACCCGTAACTATCATGAGCGTATTTCAGCCAAAGTAATAAAAAACGAGCTTCATGTATTCTATGAAACTTACAACTACACTGTTCCTGAACTGGGTGAATACTATCTCATGGACTATGTTAATGGTGAGTATACACTCTATGTGTCATACAAAAGCCGATTTATGAGGTATTATCTTTCCGAACAAGAATATCTCGACCTGTTTGGAAAAATATCCGATAAATATGATGAACATTATTCTTCTGGGGAACAAATTGAAAACGCAATTGCTTCGGCAAGTACAGACAGAAAGGGGATAATACGACTCAGGGTTAGGGCTTACCGCAATGCACAGGATAAGATCAATTCGCTTATAGATAGGCTAAGATCCGGGAAGGCACATATTCGTAATCTCAAAGAGATACATGACAATGAACTCGATGTGCTATCTTATTATAAAGTTGATGAGGCTTATCAATGCAGTTACGATCCCGAATATGGAGAAATTGATGGTGTCGGTTTAGATAAAGTATCATTCTCGATTCCCGGTGATATGCAGGTAGAATTGTCTGTTGATGATCTTTGTGCAGGATTTAAGATTGGATTAAGTACCATAGAGGAAATAGGTACTTTTCTAATAACTCATAAAACGTTTGATTTAGCAGAGTTGTTGATAGCGGGACTTGTTAGTCCCAAATCTGATTGACGTTCTCTGTTAGAAATGATATAATAAGCTCATAACATGAAGGGAGTGATAGAAATGCTGAACTATCCACAACGAAAACCTATCGAGATCACACATCACGCTATGCAGCGCCTCGAAGAACGAGTTGTCAATCATGACGGCTTCAGAAGCTGGCAGCATATGGTCAAAACGGCACGGTATGAAGGAAGGAGTGAAGAAAACATGACCGATGCCGAGTACGAGTGGTACATAACGCATATCACTCACCTTTATAGTTCATCGCAAGTCAGGATAATGAACGGGTTCGCTTTTCTCTTTATGGGTAACAAGGGACACGTTCGAACACTGGTAACAGTTATTGCTGTTGCTTAAATCTAAAGGAGGAGTCACTATGAACGAACAGAATAAGATCGAGACCACCTGGTGGGAACGTAATAAGAAAAAGGTTCTCATCATTGGCGGAGTTGTAGTTGCCGTTGGTGTAGGCGTTCTTGTTTTTAAGAACAAGGACGCACTTATAGCACTTGTTAAAGGAGGCAAGAAACTTGCAAGTAAAGTTCCTCCTATTGCTGATACGACTATCATAGAGACAACCACCGAAGTGATCACTACTGTTGAGGCGGAAGCAATTACCGTCAGCAAAACGCTAAACAATGGTGATCCATTTGGAGTTGAAGGATTTATACGTAACCTTCCTGATGGTTGGCACCCATCCGCCGAGAAGATCGCGCAGGCAGCTGCTCTTGGCATAAAACTTGGAGAACACCAAACACTCGTAGATCCCTATATGAAAAATGTAGCCTGAGCATATTCAGACTTCTATAACAATATCAAAGTCGTGTCCAGCGCAGTTCGTTGGACACGACTTTTTGTTTTTATAATGATAGATTGTCAAGTCAAGTGCAACACAATCAGCGCACAAGTAGCGCAATACCGGCGCGCATACTACATGACCTCAGCGCAGTAACCGTATATAATACAGAAAAGCCGATTTCTCGAAATAGATACATTTACGAAATCCGCAATAATTCAATGGCAGATGGCATACTACCCCTTATTGAAATTATACAAGATTTCACTTAAAATTTCAAGTATA
>UQZF01000182.1 GCA_900545455.1 uncultured Eubacteriales bacterium | reverse complement strand
GCCGCAACGGGCGGTGCCGTCGGCACAATGTTCATGAGCATGAAAAAGGGTGTGTCGAGAGGTATCTTCTCCAACGAAGCAGGTCTCGGTACGGGTTCAATAGCTCACGCCTGTGCTGACACCGACAACGCCGCACATCAGGGAATGTTCGGAATCTTCGAGGTGTTCATGGATACCATTGTAATCTGCACACTGACGGGACTTGTAATACTCCTTGCCGCCCCCGGCATCACATACGGTCAGGCTGCCGGAGCCGAGCTCACCATATCGGGCTTTACAGCCACATACGGAAGCTGGGTTTCCATATTTACAGCCGTCGCAATGTGCTGTTTCGCTTTCAGCACGATTATCGGCTGGGGACTCTACGGTTCAAGATGCGTCGAGTTCCTCGGCGGTGAAAAGTTCGTCAGACCTTTCCTCGTCGTTTATTCGTTCATGTCAATCGTCGGAGCCACGATGAATCTCGGACTTCTCTGGGACATCGCCGACACCTTCAACGGCTTCATGGCAGTTCCGAACCTAATAGCGCTCCTCATCCTGTCCGGGCAGGTAAAAAAGCTCGCGGCAGATGTCGATAAAGCAGAAAAGGATGGCACCATATAGTGTCATCCTTTCACGCAGCGATAACCTACACCAAGCTCCGGCAATATCTTTTCAAACACATCCTTCGTCCTTAATCTAAGACTCGACGTGTTGATACAAGGATGGCATCCAAAGTACTCCGACTTAAACACATCCTCATCCACCAGCAGATTCACTTTATGTCCATGGTCATTCATAAGCCCCATCACACTCACCGAGCCCGGTGTGATGTCCAGATACTCAAGCATCTTGCCTGCATCCGCAAAGGATAATCTCGATGTACCTATCTGTTTTGATACCTCCGCCGTCTTGAACTTCTTTTCCGCACAGAGCATAAGCAGATAATACTCCGTCCTTGCCGAGTTGGTCAAAAACAGATTCTTGCATATCACCGCAGGCTCTAACACCTCATCGACTGCAGCGCATGCCTCCATCGTGTCCACCGCCTCATGGTCGACGCGCTGATATTCGATATTCAGCCTGTCGAGCAGATCATACACCCTTATCTCTTTTTCAAGTCTCCCGGCACAGTCCGTCGGTCTGCCGTTTTCAAGTATCAATTTTTCCATCGCTGTATCCTTCTTTTCTACCGTATATTTTCTTTCCCATGCCGCTGTCCTTATTTTTTAACGACAAGATATTTACAATGCACGCCGCTATGGCAAGCACTCCCCCTGCAATCCAATAGTACATATCATAATTGCTGCCTCTTCCCGAAATCCTGATGATTCCGTGTACAAGGCATCCGCAGACAGACACGGCTATCGCGCTGTTCCACAGTCTCAGGCTCCAGACGCATATTCTTTTATTCAAAAGGATAATCGCGATAACCGCGCCACCCAAAAGAGGGAATGCAAAGCTCATTCTCATATACCACGAATATTGACCGTAGCTGAATTTCTCATAAATTACCGTGAACAAACTGCAGAAAGCTGCGACAGCAAAATATCCGACAACATTTTTTACCTTGATTCTAGTAACCAACGTAGACAATATCGCTCACCTCCCTCTCCTTAAAGTCGTGCCCGTCCGTCGTAGGATTGTTGAGCACACGACCGTTAAAATACATTGTTGATGAACCGCCACCGTCCAAATTATACGCCGTCTTACATCCATGCGACTTCATAATCTGAGCAAGCTCATACAGCAGAAGCCCTGCGCTCTCATCGGTTCTTCCATCCGCCACGACAAACAGATAATGAAGATCGTCTACAATTCCTATCGCCGTTCTCGGATTACCTGCTATTTCTTTGCTTGGCTCATAATCTTCACCTATAACCATTTCACCATTCATCACCATCGCCGGTCCAAACATAAACGACTGCACAACACCGTCATCGATAAGCTGCTGTGCCGAAACATCCTTCTCGTTAATTATTCCAAGACTTCCATCCGCATAAATGACCAAATCATCACGCCATTCTTCCTCCCTCAGTGTATCTCTGTAGAGAACTCCATTCTTTATGACGTATCCGCTCGTATGTGCCCCGTAAAAATCGCCATCCACCGCCAGAATCGCGCCCTTTGCCTTTGCCTGCTCCGAAGTAGTCTGCGTCACGTTGATTCCGTATGTATCCTTCGCAAGTGCCGTTTTTAAAAGTCCGGCATCTGAAATCTTCACATCTGCAATATAAATATCTGCATCGAAAGCCCTCTCCGTCGTGATGTACACGGATATGTTTTTGTCCTGATATGAGTTGTCGGTATACACTCCATCTACCGCATCCTCATCCCCTGATGTCACGCCATCCTGTACCGTCTGCAGGTTTTCGCGTCTATCTGTCGTGGAATCGCCTTCCGTCTGCACATGCTCTATCGAGTGCGGTATCACAAATGTATCGAGCAGCACATAGATGTTAAATGCCATCAGTGCCGTAAAAAATATCATATAATATAAAACTCCGACGGTTTTACTTTTCATGATTGTCGCCTCCATGATGTTTACTATAGAAAAGAAACCTATCTCTTTTTTAAAGTCAAATGATGAAAGAATGCCACATTTTTATATTCATTCATATCGGACACTCTCAGCTCTATCTTGAGCATTTTTTCCTGCCAGTTTTCATCCTTATGTATTTCCTGATTCTGCTGCATATCCCAGAACGTCCGCATACCGAGCGTCCTTGTAATCTCAAGCTCAGGGCACCATTTTTCGATGTCCGAATCCTCGTAATAGCGGATTGCGCCATACTTTGAAGCCACGCCGTCGTTTCCGTCGAGCAGACTGTCCGCATGTTCAAAATCGTTCAAAAGCACAACCATCTGCATAACCCTCCCCGCTCGGTTATGCTTCACAATCGAAATCATCCCATCATCATCAAGAAGTCTTGCAAACTCCCTTACAATGTCCTCCCTGTCCCGTGCGTACTCCAGCACATTGTGACATATAATCACATCAAAGCTCTTATCCGGCAGTTCACTGAGTCGGTCGGTGCTTCCGACAAGCTGCACATAATCGTTGTCCACCCATCTGTCCCTGACGCTTGTCTCATCGGGCTCAACCGCGGTCACGTCGTTGTACCTTGCAAGCCGTTCTGCCGTCACTCCCATGCCGCTTCCGAAATCGAGTATCCTCTTTCCCCTGATGTCCCCAAGCTGCATCAACACAAGCCTCTTCATCAGACACTCCCACGGTGGCAAATCGTTTAACCTTCTTCCCACGCTATATCTCCCTCTCCGTTTAAATCTTATCGGCATAATAACGCATACCGTATTGGTATTCACTTACCGTGTCATAAAGATAGCAGATTCCGTTCTCCTGCGCAATGGTAAATCCACATTTTTTATGAGTCGCGAGCGACGGGGCGTTGTCCTTCATCACGCAATCGCGAATGTCAACAGAGCCGTTCTCCCCGTAAGCAGCCGTTATATCCTTTAAAAGTCTTGACGCATACCCTTTTCTCCTGTGCGAAGGCGCGGTTTCCAAAGCCTCAAGATAATAAAAGTCCTCTATTTTGCTCAATCTCGCCGCAGATACGGGCACACCGTCCGCCTCCAGTACATAGTACCTGTTGTCCTTCACCGCAAAAAAGCCCCGCAGGAACTCCACGAAGTTTTCCACCTCTTTTTCAACCACCGCTTCAAATTCTTCCAGTGTCGGCTTTTCCTCATCCGCAAAGGAATCCATAGCTTTTTCAAGGCATCCCTCCGAATAGACATTTCTTACAAGCGAATACATTTCCTCCGCCGTCATGTTATCATATTCCTTAAATTCTACTTTTTCCATATATGTGCTTCTTCTCCTCTCCCACTCCTCTATAAGCCTGGGCTGTATGAGTGGATATGTCCACTTATGCGGATTATCAGGCAGCTCGTCCATGAGCAACATTCGCTCCATCTCGCTGTTAAGCTCCCCTGAAAACTCTGCTATATCGGCAAAGCACAGCAGACCGAAAGATTCCTCTCCCGTCTCATTTACTCTCGTCCTTCCGATGACCGAATACACACATACAGGCTCCAGCCTAAAGCTCACCGCTCCCGTCTCCTCTACGAGCTCGCGACTTGCAGCTTCAAGAGCCGTCTCGCCTGCCTCCCTATGTCCTCCCGGCACTTCGTAAGTGTCCCGCTCCCTGTGTTTGCACATTACCCACTTTCCGTCGCTCCTTGAAATAATCACGGCAAATTTCAACAGACTGTCGGGAATATCTTTTATCTCATAGAATTTTACTTCCATTTGTCTATTTTTACTTCTCCCATTATATTATTCAACATTTCATGTCTATCACAGCTTTTTAATAATTTTCTCAAAAAACCGCAATACTCCGTCCTCCACGGCAAACTGCTCCAGCTCATCATCCGCCAAATCATAGTAGTATTTATGAGTCTTTATATCAATGGACATGCAGTCCAAAGGAAATCCCTTTTTTCTTATTGCGCTATGCGGCTTATCGGTCAATATGAATTTTTCACTTGCCATTAAGTCATCCATTGACTCATAAATATGGTTCTCATCGATTATAAAGCATATCGCGTTTTTGTAGCTCGCAATAAGGTCTCCGTACCGCCTTGCAAGCCCCGAGTAATATTCCACCATCTCCTCGTCGGACAAGCATCTGCCGTTTACATTGCGTACATGGACTCCCGGCTGGATTTCGTCGGGAACATTGTCAAAATACAGTCCCGAATCGCACGAAAATACGGGCATCCCGAAAGCCTTGTAATACGCCTCTGCCTTCAGTCTCGCATTCTCAAGCGGCGTACTTCCGCTCTCAATAACCTCGGGAATATCCTTTCCCTCCGCTCTCAAATCATTTAAACCAATCAGTTCTATCCCTATTGTTTCAAGCCGGCTTCTCATTACAGACAATTTTGCCTGATTACCTGTGCCGAAGAGTAATTTCATTTTTTTCGTTTCCTTTTCCATACTACTATGTTTATATTATAATACCCATTAATCATTTTCTGTACTTTCTCCGACTGTATCAGCTACTCATTTCAAGTATTCTTTTTACTTCCAGCTGTAATTCGTCACTAAAGTCTGATAAATCATCATATGTAATTACATTCAATCTTATAAGACGAGCGATATCCCATATTACCTCTGATTTACTCATCTCCATGATAACTCCAGGATGACGCTTATCTTCTTTTATCCGCTTTTCCAATTCCCGGAATTTCTCTGATGCAGGCTTTTTATCATCATTCAGAAAGTTCGCATACTCTTTAACAAGACTATCCATATAATTTTCCTGCCAGTTTGATAATCTTTCTCCAAATAGTTCCCAATCCTTTTTGCTTATGTCCATGATTTTGCCCCCTCAGTCTCATGTTAGTCTCAACAAATGATTTCAAAAATGAGACTTCGTTGAGACTAACTTTGAAATATTTGTTTTTCAGAAATCATTTTAAGAATCATGTACTCTTTAGAAAGCTTCTTC
>UQZF01000181.1 GCA_900545455.1 uncultured Eubacteriales bacterium | reverse complement strand
ATCTTATATAGGTACATAGTTGACTTTTAAATAGAAATAAAATATTATATCAATATAAAAGTCAACGAGGGCGGTTATTATGATAATTAATCCTATAATATATAAAGAAATGAAATTAAATAATAACATCATAACGACAAAAAGGGCGATTGAACTGGGATTTTCAAAGGCACTTCTTCCGAAGTATGAGAAGGAAGGGCTTATAGAGCGCGTAAGACAGGGAATATACATCCTGCCTGAATCGGTTCATGATGATATGTACACCTTGATGCTGAGGTCAGAAAATATTATTTTTTCACATGAATCGGCATTGTTTTTACTTGAATTGACCGAAAGGACACCGTTTGAGCATTCCGTCACAATTCCCTCTGACACATCGCTTCCCGAATCAGTTTCGGGGGAGTGCAAATGTTATTATATACAGCCCAAGCTTCATCGGCTGGGAATGATTTATGCAAAGACAACCTTTGGAAATCAGGTCAGATGCTACAATGCGGAGCGGAGTATATGCGATTTGTTGAGAAGCAGAAACAGAATGGATGAGGAGACGGTTATAGGCTCTTTAAAGAAATATGCCGCGTGGAAGGATAAAAACATTAACCGCCTGTCGGAATATGCCGTAACATTTCATATAGAGAAAAAGTTGAAAAGCTATTTGGAGGTACTGCTGTGAGTTCTAAGGCGATGAGTTTAAAGGGTAAAATAAAAAATTATGCTAAGAATAACAACATTGCGGCACAGGTGGTACTTCAAAATTATATGTTTGAGTGTCTTTTGGCAAGATTAGCGCATTCCTCATACAAGGATAAATTCGTTGTAAAGGGTGGTATGCTGGTGGCGGCTATTGTCGGACTTGATACAAGGTCTACTATGGATTTGGACACTACACTTAGAAATCTTCCGTTGACTGAACAGCAAATCAGGGAGGCTTTGGAAGAAATATTATCTGTTGAGAGGAATGACGATGTAACATTCTGTGTGAAATCTATTGAATCAATTCGCAAGGATGATATATATGGAGGTTACTGTATCAGAATTGATGCGTTATACGATACAATTATTACACCGTTGTCTATTGATATATTTACGGGAGATATTATTACTCCCTCACCCGTATTGTATGAATTCAGTGGGATTTTTGATGATGAACTTAAAATAAAACTGTGGGGATACAATATTGAAACCATTATGGCTGAAAAATTGGAAACAATTCTCCGCCGTGGCATATTTACAACCCGTCCGCGAGATTTTTATGATGCTTACATTTTAGGAACGACACAAAGCTACGATAAAAAGGTATTAAAGGAAGCGATGAGAGCAACGGCAGAGCATAGAGGAAGTACGGAGCAGATAGCAGACACAGCCGCTATATTAAAACGTATAGAAGCGGACAGCGGATTGATTAATCAATGGGAAAAGTACAGAAAACAGTTTCCTTATGCAAAGGACATTACCTACCAACAGATTATGGAAGTTATCGAAGGACTTCTGAATTTCAGTATTTTGTAAAACAAAACTATTTTTCGGAGGTAAAAAATGATAAATCTCTCTAATTTTGATTCGCCCGTATTTGAAAATTATGACATCAATCTGGTTCAGAAGGAAGTCGACGGGGGAAGGATTTCAAGGGAACAGATTGACGCTATTAGGGAATTTGCGGGTGCAGAGTCCATTGTAATTTCAGGTCTTAATCAGGAAAACTTTGATTATTTTGTAAATACCTACGGAAAGCAGTTTAAGGCAATTAACTTCTGGAAAAATAAAACAGTTTCGGATTTATCGGCACTGTCGGGGCTTATGGATATTGAGTACATAAGCCTCTTACATATATGACCGCGTGTATGCGCGGATGGAGCTCGACTCGCTGATGCCGATTAGCAATACGGATATAAGGCATTTTATGTGGGGAGGCAGACGTGTGCGCGATAATGATTACGCCTGCCTTGCGCACGGCAGGATAGAAGAGCTTGACATCGCTCCGACACAATTTACAATGGAGGAGCTCGCACGGCTGGTGGCATGCTTTCCTGAGACCTTGAAAGGCACAATCACGAAGCCATACACAAAGGGCGGCGTGATGGATAAGGATGGCTTTAGGGAAATATTTTCTCTGTGCAAGGGGAAAAAATCCTGTGTCAGAGGCAGGGATGACGAAAGATTTGAAAGGTATCTGAAGGAGTATGAGGGGATGCTTAACGTAGCTCGCTTGAACTATAACAGGAGGAACTCACATGTACAAATTATTCCCCGACAGAGATGTTAACTCTGAAAAAATAAGGATACCCCGTCGGGACGGAAAGACAATCCCGGCACTGGTCGTATCCCCGAAAAGCGAACATCACAACGCACCTGGAATACTGTGGCTTCACGGTGGCGGGTACATGCTTGGGATGAAAGAGATGGTATTCATGTCAATGGCTGTCGACTTGGTAAAAAAGTATGGCGCTGTCGTTATCTCTCCCGGCTACAGGTTATCATTTGTTGAACCTTATCCTGCGGCTGTAGACGATTGCTACAATGCACTTTTGTATCTTAAAAATCATGCTGACGAGCTGGGGATAAACAGAAACCAGATTATGGTCGGCGGGGAGAGTGCGGGAGGCGGACTGTGCGCCGCTCTGTGCATGATGGCGCGCGACAGGGGCGAGGTGAACATTGCATACCAGATGCCGCTCTACCCGATGCTCGATAATTGTGACACGGAGTCGTCCGCGGACAATCACGGAAAAGTCTGGAACACACGAAAGAACCATGCCGCGTGGAGATTATATTTGAGACGGAACGGCAAAATGAAGGTTCCGCCATACGCCGCACCCGCAAGACAGACCGATTATAGCGGTCTGCCGCCTGCGTATACGTTTGTGGGGGACGGTGAGCCGTTTTACTGCGAGACCTGTAGATATATCGAAAATTTGAAAAAAGCGGGAGTGGAGGCGCAGATGGACATTTACCATTCCGACATGCACGCCTTTGACATGATGCGTCCCGACGAGCCGTTAAGCAGGACTGCCGCGCGGAAATTTAATGAGCAGTTTGAGTATGCCATGAAAAATTATTTTGCCGAAAATTAAAGATAAAGGGGACTGAATGTATGCTTCCACATGAGAAAATAATCAAAACGACGGCGAAGAAAATATTGGAGCAGGAAAAGCTTTTTCAGGTAGGAAATTCGAGATGCTATCTGGATGACAACGGATATTTCATGATTCAGGTCGAGTTTCAGCCCGTCACATATATGAAGGGCTCAGGTTTGAATGTCGGTGTAGCTTTTTTGTGGGAGTGCACGAAGGTGCTTAATGATACGCTTGCGTGCAGTTATGGCGGAGCTGCGGGTGCGTCATTTGTGGAATATCGGGATGATGACAGCTTTCAGGCGGATATGGAGGTGCTCGTGAAAACGGCACTTGAGAAGGTAGAAGAATATCGTAAATTTTCAGATATGGATTATGCGAAAAAGTGCCTTCAAGCGAAAATTTCAGACACACCTCAGGGACAATTTTGGGAATGGTATGACCTTGCGATGTTATGTTTCCTGAAAGGAGATTATGAGGATGGAAAGGCGGCGTTTGCGCGGTATCTGGAAATTCTGCGAAACGGCTTTTATCAAGGTGGTGTCTACATTGAGTTGAAAGAAGAATTTTATAATTACTGCATCGAAAATATTGAGTGTAAGCTGACGTCGAAGGAGGCGGCACGGCAGATGGTCGTGGACATGATTAACAGGCGAAGAAAATTCTTTAGTGCGAAGCCGTCGTATAAGAAAATGGGAGGATGGGATTACAAATGATGTTGAAAATGGTGTGAGAAGCATACGGAGTGAAAAGAGGTCAAGGTGCAATTTTTTCAGGTAAAAAAATCAAAGCAATTATCTACGATAATAAAGAACAGAAGAAGCATAAGAAAATACAGCCCAAAGGCTGTGAATAGAGAGCAGATAGAAGCCATTATCGAGGCTGCCGTGCTTGCACCGTCAGCGAAGAACAGACAGCCGTGGAAGTATATTGTGTACACGGGAGAGAGTAAGGCGGAGCTGCTCAAGGTGATGGAGGGCGCACTAAAAAAGGAAAACGAGGGGCACGAGCTCCTTCTGCGGTCGGCATTCGGTCTGCCTGATGCGTTTCACACGGTCAAGGTCATGAGGGAGGCAGCCGTCATAATTATCGTGATGAACACCAACGGCAAATCACCGTTTGAACCGATTGACGCGGATTTGAGATTTGCTGAGATAAGCGATTCTTTGGCTATCGGAGCATCGATTGAGAATATGATATTGAAGGCGACGGAGTTAGGACTTGGAACCCTGTGGATAGCGAATACCTGCTTTGCCTACGAGGACATGATGCGTTTTATTGACTCGCCGGGACAGCTAATCGGAGCCGTTGCGGTCGGTTATGCAGATGAAAGCCCGAATCCGAGACCGAGGAAGGATATGAAGGAAGTGCTTGAATACAGGTAGGGAATATAAGAAAAACGAATGATGATATGTAATCACAGGAGGTATTTTATGCTTTACGAAGAATTATTGCAGATTCAAAAGATGTTGGAGGGGAACGAATACACGGACGGAGGTGTTTCGTATTATATTGAGCTCGACAGGCTCGACAGCTCCGTGCCGATGAGCGTTGCCTTGAAGTGGAAACTGACACAGCTTAAAGTGGCTCCTCCATCTGAAATAGAGCTTAATATCGAGAAAATAGAAGCTCCACAGGAGGAAATGAAAAGGCTGTCGGAGGAATGGTATTTTGATGAAGAAATCAGTGGCAGAATGTTAGGTCTGCTTGCGAATAATGAGGAAATGTATCGCTTTTGCAACGACTATGAGTATATATCAAGAGGAAATGTCGGAGAAATATTCAGGGTAATTAAGCGCGGCGAGGAAATGGTTCTGATAGGTTTTTATATCGCTGACTGAGAAAAGCTGCACGCAATTCGGATAAATGATGAAATGGTAAGAGGCATAAATTTCATGGAGATTCATGCCTCGAATTGTTATTGTAAAATATTTTTCAATAATTTATGCGAGGTGCAATAACTGAATATGCAGGCGGCTACCTCTGCAATCCAGAACGCAAACCATCCGTATGTGAGTCCGACGGTATTTATGAAAAACCAGAGGCACGGCACGAGTAAAATCAGTTGTCGCAAAGCACTGCCGACCATGTTAATCACACCGTTGCCGAGCCCGGATGCAAAGTAGCCGCATAGAATTGTGACGGCGGCAAACGCGAAGGATACGGATATTATTCTGAGTGCCGGAACGCCGAGCGCAAGCATCTCGGGGCTTGGCGAAAAAAGCTGTAATAACTGCTTTGGCAGAGCACAGAAGATTACGGTTCCACACAGGGCGATGGCTATTCCTGTCGGAAGCAGAACCCTCCATGTTGTATGCGCGCGCTCGATTTTTTTCGCCCCGTAATTGTATCCGACAATCGGGATGGCAGCCTGACCGAGTCCGTTAATCGGCATCATGAGAAAATTCTGCAGCTTGTAGTAGACACCGAAAA
>UQZF01000180.1 GCA_900545455.1 uncultured Eubacteriales bacterium | reverse complement strand
AATACTGTCTACTACGTTCTCCTTTCCTAAAATTATTCTTCATCCAATAGCTCTTACAGTGTAAGACCCCAATGTCTCAGATACCAGTTTAAGCGTATCCGGATCATCTGATTTCAGGTAAAGCTTTACCTGACAGTTCGTTTTGATGTTCTTGAAATCATCTTTGTACTTCGTCTCCATCTGCTGAATATCCTGGACAACGATATTTGCTCTGATTCCTCTGCTTCGTCCCGCGGAAATAATGCTTCCAAGACAAGGTATCCTCGGGAAATTTCCAAGCTCATTAAGGTTATAGTCCGTACATACCGGCAGTCTTTGACCATGCTCATTTGCAAGCTCAACCTGCTGACTGTAAAGCTGTGTTACCATGATTGACACAAGCGGATAAAGAGTCGCTTTATCATCCGGCACGATCATATAAAGAATTGACTTTTTACGTCCTATGTCCTTCAGGCTGAATGCCGAATCACTTGTCATTGCTGCAATATTAGGATTGGTAAACAGACGCAGCGTACCAAGGGCAGCGGTAAAAAATGACGATCTCGTCTTTGTCGCCGCGATCTGAGCCATGGCAAAGACACCTTTTGCAGGATGATCATCATCCAGACTGTCAAGATACGCATTGAGAGGCATCTGTCCATATTGGTCTGACTTACACATGTACGCGATAAAATAGTACACATTTGGCATATTTCTATACTCAGGTGGTGCCTCAAGACAGACACAAAGTATCGCCGCCGCTATCGTCGCCGTCTCGCCGTTGTACCACAACGGCTCACCCTTCTGTTCACCGACGAGCACTGACACCAAATCCCATGTCGCATCGATTGCCTTAGGTGTATCACCCTCATCAAGCGCAGCTAGAATAGGCTGCAGGAAATTGTAATGATCACTCTTTGCAGGCTGCCTCAGGTCAAGCACATATAAATCATAGCCTCTGTCCTTTGCAAATTTTGAAGTATAACAATACATATCGCCTTTAACATCTGACACTGCCACCGATAAACCTGACATAATCTGTAAAAATAATGTCTGTAACAGCACTCTCCTGTCTTTACCTGCTCCCGATGCACCGATTACGAGCGAATGTAGGTCGTCCGCTACATAATAAAATGTTTCCTTTCCTGCCGGACTCTTCCGGTAGTCAACAACAAGCCCTCCTTTAAACTCGATGTCCGTTCCAACAACATAAGCCCCATATAATGCTTTTTTCTCCTTGTCGGTAAGAAATCTTTCATTTCCATATTGCCCGTTACCTGCCGGCACAGGAATTGATATGGTATCAGTTACCTTTATCGTTGAGACCTGTGCAAGCTTGCTGTGCATATTAGTTGTTACCATGATAAGTACACAAAAAGCAAGTGCCGCTATTGATAAGCTGATAGTCATAACACTATGCTCCCGCAATGCAAGAATCGCATGAATGTAATTGACATCCGGAGAAAAATGATTAATACTCCCCTTTGACGCAATGTTTAAGAATTGCGACGTTTGATACCCCAGCCATGGGCTGGCAAGCAGGATCACGAAGCCTGTCACCGTATAAAATCGTATATTATGAAGGAAAAGGCTGCACTAAAGATGAAGAAGAAGCTTATAAATACTTCCTGAAATCCGCAGAATATGAAAACAAAAATGCATATTATGCTCTCGGAAAAACATGCGCTGACAAAACAAATATACATTATGATTCTCACCGTGCAGAATCATATTACCTTAAAGCATACGAACAGCATCAACCATCATACCTTAAAATTGCTATTGCCGATCTATACGCAGATTCCGAAAGCGATTTGTATGACATTGATAAAGCTATCGAACTATATAAGGATTGTATTAACAACGATTCCGACGCATCCGCCATGTTCAAACTGGGGATTTTATATTTACAAGGAAATGATAAAATACCCGCCAATATTAAACTCGGACTGAAATATCTCAATGACGCCATAGAACATGGTAACCAATACGCTAAAATTGCCATCGCTGATTTTTATGCTAATCCCGAGAACAGTTTATATGATATAAACAAAGCCATTGAGCTATACAAAGACTGCGCCGAGAACAACGCCAATTCATATTCTATGTATAAGCTGGGCTCAATATATTTATTTGGACACGGTGTTGAACGGAATGAAGCATTAGGCTTACAGTACCTCAATGATGCTGCAGAACGCGGTAATGAATTTGCTGCAAAGACTATTGAGTTTTATAAAAATATGACTGTATCAACTGCGTATTCTCTTGTCTATCAATTCATAAATATGATAAGCAACCGACGTAATCAAAACTATCTGCTCACAAATCATGCAGCCCGCTCCAACTCAAAAGAAGCTCGCATCGATGCTTACAGAAGAAGCCAGGAACACTCTTCTGCTGATTTTGAACATGAATGATATATCGACAATAGTCTAACGGATACTCAACAGTTAAAAACGAGAAGAACCCCCACGAGCTGCAGCCTCGTGGGGGTTCATTTTTAGTGCCTATCTTTTATATCGTTCTTCAGCTATTGCTATAATATCATATCCTTATTATGTTATAATATTTGATACTCCGCTATGAGTCAATATGATATGTGCATCACTTTTTTCCCTTATAATGCACTGTCTAAACATAATGTTGCTAAAATGTGATGCACATATCTCATGACGTTTTGTGCATTTGCATCACCGCATAAATCCCTACCGTTGCTGGCTTTGCCAGCAATCTGTGCAGGCGGCGTGCATCGCCCTATTCCTGCCCCAAGCCAATCCTTACGGATTGGGGATGCGTTTCATGAATCCTAACGTAGTTAGGAATGAAATGAACGCAGTTGACCATGGCGGGTGAGGTGAACTCAGTTCATCTCTGCTCAACAAAAAAAGACCAGCACCTCATTTAAGGTGCTAGTCTTCATAATGTCCTCTGCAGGCAATTATCCACAAAAAACCATTTTCATCTATATTATAAATCAATCTGTTAGCATCATCAATTCGTCTACTGCAAGCCTTTCTATGCTTCAACGGCTCTGGCTTACCTATTCCTTCCAGTAACCCATCACGTTCTATGCTCTTTATGAGTTCATTGATTCTTTTTAAGGTTTTTTTATCCTGCATTTGCCAGTAAAGGTAATCGTCCCAAGCTCTATCAGCCCATAATTTTTTCATTCTTCTACCTCAATCAATTCATGTTCCTGACCATTACCGGCTTCAAGCTGAGCAATCCCCCTATCAATCATAGCAAGATACTCATTGTTTCTAGCTGCCTTTTCTAATTGGTTATATTTATCAAGACTCATCAAAACAATATTTTTTTCGTTTTTTCTTGTTACAATTACTGTTTCTTGTAAATCTGAAGCCTTATCGCAATAATCCTTAAAGTTATTTCTAATAGTTGAATAATTTACTGCCAACAATGCCTTCACCCCTCTTCTTTTATTTGTACAAATTATTGTACTATTTACTGTACAATAATTATACTATATTATTATGTCCTTGTCAACAAATATGATACATCAAAATATAGCTAATTCAACTCCTGCTTTCTGGCTACCTCAGGTGAACTCAGTTCATCTCTGCTGTCCGATTATACCCTGATTTTAAAATGTCGACACTTTTGTCAAAATGTCGACATTATTTTAATAGACATAGCCTGTGCGATACGATATAATAAAACCATAGAGAACACATTACCGGTAATTACCTCTAAATAACATACCTAATTGGAGGAAAATAAAATGTGTAAAATAATATCTATCATTAATAATAAAGGCGGTGTGGGAAAGACAACTTCAACGGGAATAATCGCTCAGTTACTGGCTTATCTTGGAAAGCATGTACTTGTTGTTGATCTGGATCAACAATCCAACCTGTCAATGATGCTCGGGCAATATGACGAGGACAGCCAAGATGTAATTGAAGGATTAACACCACCGTCAACACCGAATATTGCCGAACTCTTTAAGTACAGATACCGTGATTCGGACAAAGTATTGAGGCTCATCCGTAAAACAGCCATTCCGAATCTCGACATAATCCCATCAAGTAAGCGGCATAAAAATACACAGCTTAATATTGCAAAAAATGAAACAGGAAACAACAATGTCATCTTAAAGAGAGCTCTTTCACTCATTCGTGATAATTATGATTTCATTTTAATAGACAATGCGCCTGCAAATGATATTCTTACAGTCAATAGTCTTTTCATCTCCGATCTGGTCATCGTACCGGTAAGACTCGAAGGTTTTTCATACAAAGGACTCCGTGAGACCATCGACACGCTGCTGTACATCAAGGATGAGCATGACATTGATACAATCAAGTTTGGCGGAGCTTTTATAACGCAAGCTGAAATAAATACGAATATCTACAAAGCTTTAAAGTCCAATTATACTGACGAGCTTGGCGGACGTTTCTACAATACACCCATCCGAAAAGATATTCACATCAGCGAGCTGGAAACCAATTTCACGCCACTACTTGACTATTGCCCTAACACGAATGCAGTATTTGATTACAGCAATCTGATTCTCGAGCTTGACATCCTTGATGCTGACAGTGCTGCAATGCTCCGACGTTCAATAGGTGTAGAGGTGAACTGAGTTCACTTCTACAAAATATTATTTAGATGAACTGAGTTCACCTCTACGAAAGGACACATAAAATATGGGAAAACAAAAATTCAATTTTCAATTAAATCAATTACCTGTTTCATCGACCGCTGAAACGCAATCACCACCTCAAACCGATACCGACACTGTTGCGTCCATTGTACAGCGTCTTGATAGCAACGACAAAAATCCGTTTGATATTAAATTAATTCCTCGAAACCGCATCCGTGCGAACAAGAAAAATAATTACCCCATTGAAGAAATTGATTCACTTGCAAAATCTATTTTGGAATATGGTTTGCAACAGAATCTTGTTGTAATCTACTCTAGCGAAGAGGATTTATACATAATCGAAACCGGTCATCGACGTGCTACTGCTCTTAATAAGCTTATTGACAAGTATTCAGGTGTAGACGGCGAATCTCCTGAATATGACTTGTACAAGAAAAATGTTGCTCCGTATGAAAAAGGGTATCCATGCAGAGTGCTGTATTTGGAAGATGGAATAAAATATGATGTTTCAGACGAAACAGACCTTACAACCGTCCCTGTGAGTGTGTTGGACAGTGAGATACGTTTATACATCACCAACGAAGAAGTCAGGGCAAAAAATCCGGCAAGAACCGCTCAAGCCGTTGCCCGCCTCAAGCAGCTCTACGATGCTAAGAACGCTAAGCTTAATCGCTCTGACAAAATCAATGTCAATAACGAGATTGCAGAAAATCTAAACATCAGCTCAAGGCAGGTCGCAAAGTACAACGCAACAGATAACCTCATTCCGGAGCTACGGAGCTTGTTTATAAATAACAGCATTACGCTCACAAGTGCAGTCGGCTATGCCCAACTTACACCCGATGACCAGATGCAGATATATAAGATTTTTAAAAACCACGACGACTTAAACACGAGACAGCTAAACGAGTTGATTC
>UQZF01000179.1 GCA_900545455.1 uncultured Eubacteriales bacterium | reverse complement strand
GCTCTGTCCGTCCTGCTAAAATACGCCTTGAGCATCTCGTCGACGGAAAGAGGACAGTCTCCGCGATTGTTAAGGAATTATATAAGCTCTACACCGAGAAGGGCTTTGACGCATTCTCGGAGGGCAGACCTGTCTCGGGCGGATATGCCATGCCACGCATTCAGGAGATATACTCATGCTTTAACAGATACCGCCGTTAGGGCATCAAAAAAGGAAGGCGGATACGAAATCTGACCTTCCTTTTTTTGATATAGAGCTCTGTCTGCGGGCAGACTCGCTCTATATCTATTGATAGATTATTACATTATTATCTCTGTACTCTTGCGCCTGCGCCGCCCATGATAGCTTCAACTTCCTTCTTGGTAGCCATTGTTGTATCGCCAGGAGTTGTCATGGCAAGTGCGCCGTGAGCTGCACCGTAGTTAACAGCTAACTCTGCATCGCCTGTTGTCATAAGACCATATACAAGACCTGATGCGAATGAATCACCGCCACCAACACGGTCCATAATCTCAAGACCCTTGTAATCTTTAGCCTTGTAAATCTCGCCGTCTGCCCAGCAGATTGCGCTCCAGTCGTTAACTGTAGCAGTCTTAACTGTACGAAGAGTTGTAGCAACAGCCTTGAAGTTAGGATATGTCTTAGCTGCCTCGTTGATCATCTTCTTGTATCCGTCAAGGTTGAGCTCCTTAAGATCTGCATCATTTCCCTCAATCTCGAAACCAAGGCATGCTGTAAAATCTTCCTCGTTACCGATCATAACGTCAACGTACTTAGCGATTTCCTTGTTAACTTCCTGAGCCTTAGCCTGTCCGCCGATAGCGTCCCACATGGATGGTCTGTAGTTAAGGTCGTAAGAAACGATTGTTCCGTACTTCTTAGCTGTCTTGATAGCTGCAAGAACTGTCTCACATGACTGCTCTGATAATGCTGCATAGATACCGCCTGTGTGTAACCATCTTACACCAAGTGTTCCGAAGATGTACTCGAAATCAAAATCCTCAGGAGTAGCCTGTGAAATAGCCGTGTTAGCTCTATCGGAGCATCCCTTTGCACCACGGATACCGAATCCACGCTCTGTGAAGTTGATACCGTTACGGCATAATCTGCCGATACCATCTGTCTTCTTCATGTAAATAAGGTCTGTAGCAACACCGCCCTGCTCAATGAAATCTGTCATTAACGCACCTACTTCATTGTCAGCAAAAGCTGTGATAACAGCGGATCTTAAACCAAAGCACTTATGAAGTCCACGAACTACATTGTACTCTCCGCCGCCTTCCCAAGCACGGAACTGTCTTGCTGTACGAATTCTTCCTTCGCCCGGGTCAAGACGTAACATAACCTCGCCTAATGATACAGCATCATACTTGCACTCGCTTGCTGGTCTTAAATTTAAATTCATTGTTTTGCCTCCATCTTCTGACTTGTAAGTCATAAATCATTGTAAAATTATGTCGCACTCGACACACTATGAAAGCATTATAACATAAGAATGTAAGTACTTTCAAGAGCTTGTTTGGAAGTTAATATTTTCACAAACTTTTTTGTAGAAAATTGTCGGTAAACTTAACTTTTTTGTGGAAAAAATCACACGTTAATGCTATACTTTTGTGTTGTATTGATAATTGACAAAAAAAGAAAGGTGTATATTTTATGAAAGTCAATAATGAAATGTCCGAATGGGCACGCAGCAATAAGACCTGCATGATTGCCCATATTGCAACTGACACCGTCATGCTCTTTCAGCTTACTCTGCGGGCAGTGACAAGAGGTATAAATCCGCTCATACTCATAATATCATTTATTCTCGGCATTGCCCCCGTCGCCGCCGAAGTGGTTTTCTGGAAGCGCAGCCACGATACAACCGCAATAAAACATCTTGTAGGCAACGGCTTTGCCGTATTTTTCACATTTTACATTTACACCTCAACAACCTTCATGGCATCGCTTTTCGTTATTCCCATGATACTTGTAATATCCGTATACAATGACAAAAAGTATTCTCTTATGGTCAACAGCGGAGTTATCTTAGAGGTCATAATTCTTGCAGCAATCGGGCTTAACAAGGGAATGTACTCATACCCGAGCAGCGATGCAGCGATAATCCATGTGGTTTTTGTAATCCTCACCGCGGTCTACTCATATATAACATCATCGACACTCAACAGCAATGAGCAGAAAAGGTTAAATGACATAAAGGCATCGCAGAAAAAGACCGAGGAACTTCTCGCAAACATCTCCGAACTGTCAGAAAAGATGACAGCCGGAATAGAATACATACATAAAGAGTTAGATTCACTCAACGAAGGTTCAGCCACAACTGTTTCAGCCATGAAGGATGTCTCCTCAGGAGCCCTTGACACAGCCAACGCCGTTCAGCAGCAGCTCATCCAGACCGAATCCATACAGCAGCAGGTCAGCACGGTAAGCAGCATATCCGACACTATTCAGGACAGCATGCAGCACACATTAAGCGTAATTGACGGCGGCATGAAGGATGTAAACAGCCTTGTATCACAGGTACATGACTCCGTCGAGAACGGTGTCGATGTCAGCGAAAAGCTAAAGGAGCTCGACCACCATATTCAGGAAATGAATTCAATCATCGTGCTCATAAGCGACATCACCTCACAGACCAGCCTGCTCTCGCTCAACGCAAGTATTGAGGCAGCAAGAGCCGGAGATGCCGGAAGAGGTTTCGCCGTAGTTGCAGGTGAGATTTCGCACATGGCAAACCAGACCAGCGAGGCTACCGACCACATAACCGAGATAATCAACAACTTCTCAAATACGATAACAGAGGTTGTCCGCGTTATCAACCACATGATAGACGGAATCAACGGCGAGAAGGACTCAACCGCCAACACCGCCAAGGTATTCGAACAGATAAAAAACAACAGTTCAGCCGTCCGCGAACAGCTTGACGGTCTGTCCGACAATATCGGAAAGCTCAAGGATGCCAACGACGTCATATCAGATTCCATACAGACAATCTCCGCCGTATCCGAGGAGGTTTCGGCACATTCGAGTGAGACACTCGATCAGGAAAACAAAAACTCTGAGATTTTAAAGCGCATTGACGACAAGATGAATGAGCTCATGGCTCTCATATCCAAGCAGTAACCGCTTAAAAAGATTTACTCTCTGTTCTTTTTTATGATGTCCACGACTTTCTGCATTGTCTTAATCATTGCAGAAAGTTCTGCGGCATCAACCTGCTCCTCTATCTCATCAAAGCATCTTTTCATGTAATCACGTTCTTCTTCCATAAGTCTGTGCGCCGTCTTGGTAAGTTCAACGTAAGTCTTGCTCTTCTCCGCATTCGTTTTCCACTCAACATAGCCCTTGTCATGAAGCTTGGTAACCGCCTTGGAAATATCGGAAATCGGCATATTCATCATCTCGGAAAGCTCCCACAGATATGCACCGCTCTCGTGCTGTGAACTCTTGCTGCAATGTTCGATATAATACAAGAAAAGGTAGTCAGCGCGCTTCACCGAGCTGAATACCTTATCCACGTCAAATGTCTGTACAAAAAAATCTTCAACTGCTGCTCTGCTTAATTCATGCATTGGCAATACCTCCATCTTATATATTTTTTGCTGCATGAATTAATTATATGTGTAAAAATACCGAATTACAAACAAAATGTTGAAATTTTATCTAATTTTCATAAAATGTATCACTCAATTCACCTTATACAGTCATGTCACGACGTGACATGTCATCGCCGTTCTGCTTGCATCTTGCCTTATCCTTATACATACTCTCATCGGCGCGTTTCACCACTTCGCAGATGTCTTTTCCGTTTCCCTCAGAATAACCGACAGCACTTGAAATCACAAAACCGTTGTCCATCCTCGTCTCCGACATCTGCTTCCTGATACCGGCAATCATATTCTCCGTCTCAGACACTTCCGGGTTATCAATCACCATAAGGAACTCATCCCCTCCGACACGATATACACGGCATCTTCTGCTCATCCGTTCATAGAGAATCGAAGACATCTTCTCAATAAGCGCATCACCCTCAGCATGTCCGAACCGATCATTCGTCACCTTGAGATTGTTGAGATCCCAGAATATGACCGAAACCTTGTCGATATTAGGATAGTAGCCTTCAAGCATTTCCTCATACTTGTTCTTGTTAAAGAGCCTTGTCCTCAGATCCGTCTCCTTGCGGTATGTAAGCTCGGCAATCCTCTTGGCATCTTCCTCATTGCTTGTAATTATGTATCTGAGGATAATCGTGAAAATAAGAAGAATTATACATCTTGGCAGCACGTCGAAAACCAGAATGACAAAGAGCGGATTCCGGTTTAATTCAACCGTGAACGCGGCTCCGTCATATCTGCTCATGTACCAGTCCCTAGTGTGGTTGCCGTTAATCAGCAGATTCGCATCGCACATTCCCTTGTAAAATCCGAACACGCTGCTCCCCGCCAACGTAATACAGTTGACTATGTACGCATACCACAGCGGAATCCTTCTCCTGTACTGCAGTGCAAAAATAAGCGGAAGAACATACAGAAAAACCGTATGCATCGACAATACACTGTTCATCACGCCCACAACAATGCACAGAACTGCCAACAGCATATATTTAACCCAGCCATCCTCAAGATTGCCTCTTATATAAACTATCAGCGGAATAACAAGAAAAGCCGCCGATATTGAAAAAGCAATCGTCACCAACCTTGTATCTATAACAAAAAAATCCACTGCCGTGAGCACCCAAATAACAACCATGGCTATAAAAAACCACAGAAAGCTCTTGAGTGTACGCACATTGGATTTTTTCTCCTGCAATTGCAGCTCTATCTTATATTGTTCATTCAAATCGTTCATATCTATGCCTCTTATAAATTTAATCGCATAGATTTGATTTTAACATTTTTGCGGAACAAAGGCAACTGTTTAAAGCTATTTTACTCTGTGTAATTTGACCTATTCCGCCGTTTTTTACCCTTATGCACTGTAATATTCAGTCCTCCTGCGCATAAGAACCTTTTTAACATGGAAATACGCCGGAATAAGAAACGCATCCGCAAATATCCACGCGATAGGGCTTCCGAGACATACTCCCGTGTAGCCTATCATCGGCACGAGCACGAAGCCCGCAAGCGACCTTGCGACCATCTCGAACACACCCGCTAGGATGGCGAAGGAGGCAAAGCCCATTCCCTGAATTAAGAATCTCACAATGTTTACGAGTGCGAGCGGGAAGTAGAACGCCGTGTTCCATATAAGGAACTGTCTTACCTGATTTATAATCTCCGTCTCGCTTCCGTCGACGAACAGTCTCGCGAGGAGTCCTCCGCCAAATACCGCAATCAGCACGGCGATGACCGCGTATGCCGCTCCTAGAAGCACGCAGGATTTAAGTCCCTTATCCAGTCTGTCGAGCTTGCCCGCACCGACATTCTGACCGCCGTATGTCGCCATCGTTGAGCCCATCGCATCGTACGGGCACGCAAGGAAGTTGCACACCTTACCCGCAGCCGTCACTGCCGCAACTGCCGACGAGCCGAGCGTGTTCGTCGCCGTCTGAAGAATAAC
>UQZF01000178.1 GCA_900545455.1 uncultured Eubacteriales bacterium | reverse complement strand
ATATTCGGTTGCCGCAGTCGTAAGCGGAGCACTCGTTGTGCTCTATGGACTTATGACGGGTAACTCCGTGTCGTCGGTGAGAGCCATCGTCATGTTTGCCTGTGCTGTGTACGCACAGGTGATAGGTAGAACCTACGATATTCTGTCTGCCGTTTCGCTGGCGGCAATAATAATTATGTGCAAAAATCCCTACATCGTGATGGATGCCGGCTTTCTGCTCTCGTTTCTTGCAATCGTGGGTGTCGCGGCTGTGTCGGGAGGTTTTGCGGTAGAAAAATTAAAGTGGATTACCTCACCGTTTTCGATATGGCTTGCCACACTGCCTGTCATGCTGTGGTTCTACTATGAAATTCCGCTGTTCTCTATATTGCTCAATCTTGCAGTTGTTCCACTCATGAGTTTTATAATGATCTCTGCACTTTTGTGTGGCGTGGCAGGACTTGTAAGCAGTGCTGCAGGGAGCTTTTTTGCCGGAATAGGGCACTATATTCTTCTGATGTTTCGGTATGGGTGCGAGCTCATGCTCTCGATTCCCGGGAGTGTGTATGTGGCAGGCAGACCGAAAATCAGACAAATTATCATATATTATCTTATTTTGATTTTGTTTTCCCTCAGAAAAAAAATAGTCTGCGGTGCAAGACGATTTGTTGAGAATAGGTGCAGGCGCTACACTGTGGCTCTGCGTGACAGATGCGGGAGCATTGCGGGAGTGCTGGTGTGTCTCATGATAATTCCTGCTCTTGTTGTGATGTTTATGAGGAGCCGTGGCGGGCTTGAGGTGGTCTTTCTCGATGTAGGTCAGGGCGATGCGATATTCGTGAGCATGCCCGACGGCTCGAACATCTTCATAGATGGGGGAAGCAGCTCGCAGGATGGAATATATGACAGGGTTTTGGAGCCTTTCTTTAAGTATAAAGGTGTGAGAAAGCTTGATTTTCTTTTCATAACGCATGGCGATGAGGACCACTACAACGGGTGGAGCAAGGCACTGGAAAATCTTCATGAGGATGCGCTCACATACATTCCGAAGATAGACAATGTTGTACTAAATGCATGGGATTACGGGAAGGGCATGTCGCACGATGCCGCGAGCGGGAGCTCTTTTGGCTTTTTAAATGGCGTTGAGTGCAATGCGGTACTTTCCGATTGTGCCGGAACGGTCTATCGGTTTGGGGATTGCAGCCTCACATCGCTTAATGACTGTGCGAAAATTTATGGCACGGAATCGGAGAATGACAATTCCATAGTACTTCTCTTAAAATACGGAGATTACTCAATCCTGTTCACGGGAGATGTGACATCCGAGCGCGAAGAGATGCTTGCCGGGCGCGTGGCAGAGTGCGGCGTAAGAAGCGTGTCACTTTTGAAAGTGGCGCACCACGGCTCGAGGTACTCGACGAGCGCGGATTTTTTGGAGAGCATCCGCCCGAGTGCGGCGGTCATATCCTGTGCCACCAAAAACTCCTACGGTCATCCGCACGGTGAGACACTCGAGCGACTTGATGCGTCAGGGGCGAGGGTGTACAGAGTCGATGAGTGCGGTGCCGTGACGGCATGGATTGATGAGAAGAACGGTGTCATGGAGATGTATGGGTGGAGGTGAGAGCGATGTCATGGAGTTGTATGGGTGGAAGTGAGCGAGGCGGGCACATACTGCAAAAATGACGGGGTTATACCCACCAAGAGCTGTCATACGAATGATTTTGGGTATAGAAGCGGAAAGAAAGCAAATTATACCCGAATATTGATGCTTGGTGCAGGAAATTTGGGTATAGGAGGCGGTCGATGGCGGGCTATACCCATGTGTAGTTTGAAAACAGCGTTATTTGGGTAAAAATTTGCATAAACATTCCATAGTACCCATGCACGGAGATGGAACGCGGAATAAGCTGAGAAGTAAGAAGAATATACAAAAATATATAAAATAAAATGAAAGAAGGGATAAGTATATTTGCAAATTTGGAGGATATAAAGAGAAGAGTCCATACAATCAGAAGCGAGATAAGGAGAATGGAGGAGGATGACAAAAAAGCACCTGACGGCGAACTTGTCTGTGCAAGGAACGGCAAAAATTATAATATGAGCTGCTGGAGTACAGCATTGTGTAGCAGACAGCAGAGTTAACGGCAAAAGGGAGACTTTTATAAGTCCCCTTTTTTGATGCACAAAATCAAAATTAATATTAAATTGTATTGACAATTAACTCTACAGGTAGTAGACTAAAACTGAACTACAAACTGTAGACCAAATGGAACGTAAAACGCAAACTATGAGAATGGAGGAAATCATGGCAGAGTATAGATTGGGCGAGGTTGAAATGAAGTTCGCTGATATTATATGGGAGAATGAGCCGATAGCGTCGGGTGAGCTTGTGAAGCTCAGCGAGCAGAAGCTTAACTGGAAGAAGTCGACGACATATACGATACTCAAGCGTCTGTGTGAGAGGGAGATTTTTCAGAATGTTGACGGCGTGGTGAGCTCGCTGATAAGCAAGGAGCAGTTCCAGCTTAAAAAGAGCGAGGAGTTTTTGGAGGAGAACTACGGAGGCTCGCTGCCGTCGTTTGTTGCGGCATTTGCATCGAGGAAGAAGCTTTCCCGCGAGGAAATTGACAGCCTTAGGAAGATTATAGAAGAGAGCAAGTGATACACGAAAGAATAGGGGGATTAATTCATGGCGGATATTTTTTACAAATTGTTGGAGATGAGCATCTCGGCGAGCTGGCTCATCGCGGTGGTCATAGTGCTGAGGCTTTTCTTTAAGAGGATTCCGAGAAAGATAGTGTGCTGCCTGTGGGCGCTCGTAGCATTGAGACTTGTGTGCCCGTTTACAATCGAGAGCAGTTTAAGCCTTGTGCCGGATGTAAGCCCGATAAGCTTCGTGAGCATTGATAATTCGGCGGACGGACTGAACGCGGCGGGCAATATCGGAGATGCCAACAGTGATTTGACGGGTGAACCGATGGACGGCATTGCGGATGGAAATATAGTCGATGCGGCTGACGGATTAGCAGGCGGTTTGACGGCAGGTACGGCAGACAACACAATGAGCGGTTCGACAGGCACCACAAGCAATATGTCAAACGCTTCAACCAATACTTCAGCAAACACTTCAACAGGCACCTCGGCAAGCAATTTAACAAATGCTTCGGCAGGCGGTTCAACAGGCATTACGTCAAATACTGTGTCGGGCACGTTATCGAGCGCATTCACCGTGGGTGCATCGGTAGTGTGGCTTGCTGGTGTGGCAGTACTTTTGATATATGCTTTGGTTACATATATCAGAGTCAGAAGAAGGACACTCGCGTCGGTGAACATGGAGGGGAACATCTATCTGTGTGATGACATAGACACGCCGTTTATACTCGGTGTGTTCCGAACCAAAATTTTTATTCCGTCGAGTCTTTCCGTGGGGGAGAGAGGATATGTGCTCGCGCATGAGAGGGCGCATTTAAAGAGACTTGATAATATATGGAAACCGCTCGGCTATGTTATTTTGGCGGTGTACTGGTTCAATCCGCTCGTGTGGATTTCATATATACTCCTGTGCAGGGATATAGAGATAGCTTGTGATGAGAGGGTAATTTCAGATAAAGACATGGAGTATAAAAAACAGTATGCGACGACGCTCCTTAATTGCAGCGCGGACAGAAGCTATGTGACGGCGTGCCCGCTTGCGTTCGGAGAGGTCGGAGTAAAGCAGAGAATCAGAGCGGTTTTAAACTACAAAAAGCCGGCATTCTGGGTGGTGATTGTGGCAATAGTCGTGTGCGTCGCCACAGCGGTCGGATTTATGACCAGCCCTAAGTCAAATGAGAGTGAGAGTACATCGGATGAAGTGACAACACAGAAGGATGAGAGCACTTTGGGGTCTGAAAGCACTGAGGCTTCGTCACAGGTCGGAAATGATGAAAACAAAGGTTACATAGAGTACGACGGATGGCGTATTGAATTTGTGTCGCAGGACAACGGCTGGGAGGGAAGCTTTTCGGGAAATGAGCTTATCATAACCAACACGGAGGATTCAAGAAGTGTCAGCCTTGTGCCTTTTGACGAGTCGGGAAACCTTGTAAAGTATGAGGACAGACTAGGAAGCAATGACCTCTCAGTGTGGGGAATTGAAAAACTTACAGGTACCCACGCGGGATATACAAGCCTTGGAGACGGCGTTGAAAGAGTCAGATACCGTACTCCTGAGCTTGGCAGTTCAGGGGAAGAAAAGTACGGGTATGTCATTATCTACGGCACACCGCTTGGTGACACGATTTGGTATATGAAGCTGCCGTCAGACTTCTCTGTCTATGACATTGATGATATATGCGACAGCATAACAGCCGTATCGACAGAGTACTCCGTTGATGCTTCAAAGGAAGATAATATCAGATATTATGACAAAAACAGACCGCTCTCCGTGTATGAGCAGTATGAGCTCGCAGAGGATAGAATGGCATTTCTTTTAAATGCGGTGACGGACGATGACGGCAATCTCATGGAGTTTGATGGAAACACGATGAGGGCTTTTGAACTGCTGGCTGTTGAGATGGAAACGGAAAATCCGGAATATTACGAGAAATTAAAGAATCCGGTCAGCTCGGCGAGTGTTCTTTTTGACATAGAGTATACTTCTTATCAGCTTTATAATTTTTCGATTGCAGGTGCAAATTCGCGTCGGATTGTAGAATTTACACTCGAAGATGGAAGCAGGAGAGCAATTTGTATGGAAAATACAGGTACGCTTGGATTGTGGAGACCGTTTTTTGAGTATGAAGTTGATTCAGAGGGGTATCAGGAGATAATTTCGGCAAATGAGTATATGGATAATGTTACTGCTGAGAGATTGAAGAATGTGGACAATGTGTACATGGCGTCTGATTCGTATGAGTATACTGATTTGTCGGATGATTTTGTGATTCTCGATTCGGTTCCTGATTCCGACATAGTGCTCTACGGCATTTACGGAGGCTATGCGATGATGTTAAGAGACGGAGACCATCTGATTTCAATATGGCTTAGCTGGATGTCACCTCAGATGAACATACCGCAGATTTATTACGGCGATTATGACAATGACGGAATATTTGAGTTTGCTCTCAAAACCCACATGAACACGGGAACGGGTGTCTCAGGGGATGAACTTTATATAATTGAAGCCGACTATACAAAAGAACAGTTCGGAAAGCTCGACTATGACATCAAAGAATTTGATGATTGGTATGACGATATTGCGGCTGCGGTCAATTACTCCGTCGATGACACGGGAAATATTGTTACGATAACGCTTTACGGCGAGGAGACGGCAGTCATTGACCTGACACAGCACTTTGAGGAGCACAAGGAATACCGAGAGGAGTTTGACGGCTTCGCATTCGGCTCGCATTATTATTTTGAGAACCGTGACGGAGAGTGGTATTTTACCACATATAGCGGTCTGTGCGTTAAGCGCAACGGGAAAGAGATGTTTCTTTCATGGGATAATGAATGGAATTACCGTGTTGTTGTGACGGGCAGAGTGGTGTATGAGCAGAACGCGGGATTTGGTCTCGAGGACATAACGGTTTCGGTGGAGGAGAGAGATGAGTGATATTTTTTACAAAATAATTGAGATG
>UQZF01000177.1 GCA_900545455.1 uncultured Eubacteriales bacterium | reverse complement strand
GCACAATGCTGCATCCGCAACACCGTGAAGATAAATTTGAGGAATTTCCAGAGGAACTTTCTTAGGAAATTCGGCAGGAAATTTCTCCGTATCTGCAAGCACCGTGTTCCACAGGTTGTCATATAGAAGCTGCACGCCGCCCTGTCTGCCCTGCGTGTCCGCCGTCGTCACAATGACCATGTTCTTATCCGGCAGGCATATTCCGAGCTGTCCGCCCATTCCAAAGCACGCATACCCGTTGTGCGTTGTCCTCCAGAACTGATACCCGTAGCCCTGCATCTCCTCAAAGGTCTGACCTACAGCATAGTTATCTGACCATTTTGTGAGCGCGAGCTTCAAATATTCCCCCGGCAGATACCGCTTTCCTTCATACACTCCGCCCTGCATCACAAGATACATGACCTTCATTATATCCATCGGTGTTGCCATGAGTCCCGAACCGCCCATCGATACGCCCATTGGATCCTTAAGGCAATATGCCGCTTCAGAAAATCCAATATCATCCAAGAACTTTTCCCTGAGATACCCCAGAAGCTCCTTTCCCGAAAGCTTCTCGACAAGTGCTGCAAGGACGTGTGTCGATGATGTATCGTAGGCAAAAAAAGTGCCCGGATAGTGTGTCGGCTGCGCGGTAAAGAACGAGCCAACCCAGTCGGTGCAGCCCTCGAGCTTGTACGTCGTCTTGTTGTGCGCCGTCCTCATGGTCAGCATATTTCTTATCGTTATCGCCTTAATATACGGATGTATGTTCTCAGGGAGCTTCTCGGGAAAATAGTCCACAATATGGTCGTCAAGACCGAGCTTTCCATCTTCGGCAAGAAGTCCTATTGCAAGCGACACCATGCTCTTAGTAACCGAAAACATCCTGTGAAGGATATCCCTGCCGTAAGGCTTCTGGTATACCTCGCACACAAGGAATCCATCCTTCACAACCAAAAGGCTGTGAAGCGGAATATCCGCATCCGTTATTTTCCTGATATATTCAGATATGCTTTTTCCCGAAAGCCCCACGCTCTCGGGACCCGCCTTCTCAAATTCAATCCCTGCCATCCTGATTTTCCGTCCTTTCAAAGCTCATGTCATAAAAAGGGAATGCCCTAACGGTACGTCGCAATAGCATTCTTCACACCGTCAAAATATCCCAGCTTGTCCATTCTCTCGTAGACAATCATACCCATGGCGCGGTAGCCGTATTCGTTCAGATGTACGGCATCCGACATGAGGTATCCCATAAGAATTCCCTCCTGTATGTTGTACCAGTCCCCTTCCTTGCGCTCAAGTCCGACAAGCTCGGGACCTCTCGATATGAGCTCCGTCCTCATATCAATGTAGTGGTCTCCAAAGTAATCCGCCATCTTCTGCGACAGCTCGCCCCTTGAAGTGTTGTTTCCCGATGTGAGACCGATAATCACATATCTGCTCAAGCCCCTCTTGTCTACGAATAACTGATACTGTGATATGAGGTGCTCCGGGCTCGTGAAATATCCGTTCTCACCCATAAATATGATATTGATATATCCGCCATACAGATTGGTGCTCGCCGGAATGACGGGTGTCATGTCAGGAACGCCGACGGCATCCCCCGGCTCAAGCCTTGTAAAATCAAACCACCCGTAATCATCCTCATGATATACGCTCTTTAAAGTTCCCTTAACTCCCGCTATCGTCACCGGATTGAGTCCGCCATCGCCAAACGCCGCAAGATTCGTGTACATTGCGTCCTGCATGAGAACCTTAATCTCAACCGGCGTGCAGTCCGACGGAATCACAAAGTCTTTAGCATACATCTCCCACACTCCCGCTCTCGCCATTATCGTATGGCTCGGCTCAACACAGACTCCGTTGTTGACAACAGGTATTCCGTCTATGAGGTTCTCGTTGATAAGCCGCTGAAGCGTAGACGGATAGCTCTCACCGTTGCCACCATACCCGGCAGTCATCGAATCACCCCAGCAGACAATTCCCGGAAGTGCCTCCTGCACAGCCTGACGAAGAAGTGCTTCCATCTCCTCCTGTGAGAGCGCAGGTGCCTGCGTTGTCAGCTCCTGCGTGGTTGTCTCCGCCTCGGTTGTTGCCTCCTGTGTGGTGGTATCCGCCTCCGTCGTGCTTTCCTGTGTTGTCAACTCAGCCTCCGTCGTGACCTCCTGTGCCGTTGACTCAGCCTCCGTCGTGCTTTCCTGCGTCGTGGTTTCTGCCTCTGTCGTGACCTCATGTGACGTGGTCTCTGTGGCGGCATTTTCCTTCTCTGTCGTCTCCTGTGCTGTCGTTGTGTTGTTCTCCGATGTCGATGTAGTCTCAACTATTATGACGGCATCCGCCTTCTTACCACACGCCGCCGTCAAAACACATACACCCGCACATACCGTAAACAGCAATCCTTTAAATACCTTCATCCCGTTGTTCTTCCCTCTCCGTTTTAGTATATAAGCTAATTCAGTGCATTTTTAATTGCATTAAGAAGTTCGTCGTATGTCTCATAAGCCGGAATATCAGGATTGTCGGCAATAATCTTCTCAGTACTCTTAAAAAGGAAGCCCACCTTGCCCGCCTTTATCATTCCGAGGTCATTGTAGCTGTCACCGCTCGCAATCGTGTCAAAGCCTATCGACTGCAATGCCTTTACCGTGGTGAGCTTAGACTGCTCACATCGCATCTTAAAGCCCGTAATCTCGCCGCTCTCAGCCACCTCGAGTGAGTTACAGAATATGGTAGGCCAGCCAAGCTTTTTCATGAGCGGTGTCGCAAACTGTGAAAAAGTATCGGAGACAATGATAACCTGCGTGATTGAGCGGAGCTCGTCGAGAAACTCCTTCGCGCCCGGAAGCGGATCAATCTTGGCAATCGTCTCCTGTATCTGCTTAAGTCCAAGTCCATGCTCTTTAAGTACACCTATACGCCATCTCATAAGCTTGTCATAATCAGGTTCATCCCTTGTCGTCTTTTTCAGTTCAGGAATACCGCTCTCCTGAGCAAATGCAATCCAAATTTCCGGTACAAGCACTCCTTCTAAATCCAAACATACAATATCCATAGCTGCCTCCCATATAAAGTTAATTTAATGATTATTTTAACATATTTTCTGTCATTTCTCAATAATATGCTGATTATTTGTAGGCAATTATTCCTGCCACATGAGCGCGCATTTTACCGCCTTGTCCCAGCCCGCAAGTCTCTTTTTTCTGACCTCGTCATTCATTTTCGGCACAAAGCGCCTTGAGAGCCTCCAGTTCTTTTTAATCTCCTCCTTATTCTCCCAATAGCCGGTCGCAAGTCCCGCAAGGTAAGCCGCGCCGAGCGCCGTCGTCTCGATACATTCAGGTCTTAGCACGTCCCCGCCGAGTATGTCGGACTGAAACTGCATGAGGAAGTTGTTCGCACTCGCTCCGCCGTCCACTCTCAGGCTTTCTATCGCAATGCCCGTGTCCTGCTCCATCGCCCTCAGCACGCTGTGTGTCTGGTACGCGAGCGATTCAAGCGTCGCACGCACGAAATGTTCCCTGCTGCATCCTCTGGTTATTCCGACAACCATTCCGCGGCAGTACTGGTTCCAATACGGTGCCCCGAGCCCCGTAAACGCTGGGACAACGTACACTCCGTTGCTGTCCTCGACCATATCCGCGAGCTCCTCGGACTGTGCCGAGTTGTCTATCATGTGCATCTCATCCCGCAGCCACTGTATTGCCGCGCCTGCCACAAACACGCTTCCCTCCAGCGCATACTTGAGTTCTTCTCCCTCATCCGCCGCAATCGTCGTTATAAGCCCGTGTTCCGACTCAAACGCTCTCTTTCCCGTATTCATGAGCAGAAAGCAGCCCGTGCCGTAGGTGTTCTTTACATCTCCCTCGTTAAAACAGCACTGACCGAAAAGAGCCGCCTGCTGGTCGCCTGCTGCCCCGGCAATCTTAATTTCTCCGCCCAAAAGCCCCTCATCCGTAGTTCCATACACACAGCTTGACGGACGAACATCCGCAAGCATCGACTTCGGAATGTGGAAAAGCTCCAAAAGTTCCTCATCCCAGCATTTCTCATGAATGTTAAAAAGCATTGTTCTCGACGCGTTCGTGTAGTCGGTTACAAATATTTTTCCCTTGGAAAGCTTCCATATAAGCCATGTGTCCACCGTTCCAAAAAGTAATTCACCGTTCTCCGCCTTCTTTCTCGCACCCTCCACATGATCAAGAATCCACTCTATCTTTGTCGCGCTGAAATACGCATCAGGAACGAGTCCCGTCTTTTCCTTGATGAGCTTCTCATACCCCTGCGCCTTCAACTCCTCTATCCTGTCCGCCGTCCTGTGGCACTGCCAGCATATTGCATTGTACACAGGGATTCCCGTCACCTTGTCCCAGACAATCGTTGTCTCCCTCTGATTTGTTATCCCTATCGCCTCTATGTCGGACGCATCCGCCCCGACCTTAGCCATAGACTCCGCCGCAACGCCGTACTGCGACGACCATATCTCCATCGCATCATGTTCCACCCAGCCCGCCTTAGGATATATCTGGGTAAATTCTTTCTGTGCGATGCTCACCATGCTTCCCGTTCTGTCAAAAAGAATACATCTTGAGCTTGTCGTTCCTTGATCAAGTGCCATTACATATTTTTTCATCCGCGTTCCAATCCTCATTTCAAAAGTTGTCAATCCCATTAAATAAATTTTTGCCTCAGCTTAATTATCTTTTTTTCAAACTGTATTTTACTTTCTAAAAATAATTGTATCTGATTTTGTAATTTAGTCAAACAAAATATGTTGTACAAATTGCAAATTATCGTGTATAATCATGCTCATTAAGTAAACAATGTTATAACATTGATAATGGGGGACTTTATTATGTTGAATCCTACCAAAATATGTACTACAAATACAGAGGTTTTTTCACCTGAAGTCAGGGAGCGCATCAGAGAGGCACAGGATAACTTTTACCTGCTTGCAACTCCTGAGCGGCATGATTATAAGCCGTATTGCGAACGTCTTCTTGCATGTGCGTCCGAGGAACAGTCCGACTTTTTGTTTGCACTGGCATATTTCTGCCTTATGCACTACTATTCCAATGACAACAATCACGAGGAGGCTATACGCTGTGCCCTCGAAGGAATTAAATACCAGCAGAAGGCACATGAATATGAATTCATAGCCCGCTCATATAATATTCTCGGTTTATTTACCGAGGCTGTCGGAGACTCTGCCAAATCCGTCGATTATCTGTTATACAGCATAGATACATGTATACAGTATCAATTAGATTACGTTCGTGGAATGGCGGAATCCAACCTTGCAGATATATTCCACCGAACCAACAACTTTGAGCGCGCTCTTTACCACTACTCAGAGGCAATCAAGTTCACCAAGAAGAGTATGGCGGACAGACCTTATGACGCAATGCGTGTTCTGCTCTACACTCTCTGCAACAGAGGCTACTGTCTGATTGCCTGCGGCAACAAGGATGCAGAAATTGAGGAGAATTACGAGCAGATTTCCGCTTACCTTAACGATATGGACAGCCATAATATTGAGCACGAGAATTTTGTGGTAAGCAACTACCTCGCTACATTATTTCATTCCAAGAATGACATAAATTCAGCTAACAAATATATGCACCTCGCTGACACGGCAATCAATGAGCTTACCAAT
>UQZF01000176.1 GCA_900545455.1 uncultured Eubacteriales bacterium | reverse complement strand
ATGATGGAAAGTACCACATGTTTTATCAGTATCATCCGTATGATACACAATGGGGGCCCATGCACTGGGGACATGCGGTGAGTGATGACCTGATTCACTGGCAGCATCTCGGGATTGCTCTTTTTCCGACCAAAAGCTACGACAGGAACGGCGTGTTTTCGGGGAGTGCGCTCGAGATTGACGGAAAAATGAACCTCTACTACACGGCGGTAAGGTATCTTAAAGAAAACGCCGAGAACATTAATGCCATTGTCGACGGGCTGTGTGAGCAGAGTCAGGCGATGATAAGCTCAGAGGACGGCTTTACCTTTGACAATTTTAACGGAAAAAAACAGATTATTCCGCCTGTGACCGACCTTGAAATAGGGCATCCCTACGAGTGCCGCGATCCGAAGGTGTGGAGGGAGAACGGGCGGTATTTCATGTGCATTGCGAGCAGCTATAAGAAGGAGGAGGGCGTACTTTTAATCTACACAAGCGATGACGGTGAGAATTGGACATACCTTAACAGGCTTCAGGATAAGCAGTTTGGAATAATTTTGGAGTGCCCGGATGTGTTTGAAACAGACGGACAGCACATTCTCATCGCATCGCCGATAGGCGTCTTAAAGGGCACGGAATATCCCGAAAACCAGAGCACGGTGCAGAAGCTTGCGTTTGACGCAAAGGACGGAAGCATGGCGCTTGAGAGTGAGGCACAGTTCCTTGATTACGGAATGGATTTGTATGCGCCTCAGAGCTGCATCGACGAAAGAGGTCGCCGCTGTGTGATTGCCTGGGCGCGGATGCCGATACCGCAGTCGCCTGATGACAACGAGGCGTCGAATGACCGACCTTGGAGCGGAATGATGAGTCTTCCGCGTGTTGTCACGCTTCGAGACGGTGAGATTTACACGTCGGTGCATCCGAACGTCAGGGAATATTTTGCCGAAAATTCGAGCGAGGAAGGTACGGAAAAATACACCCGATGGACAAAGGACGGAAGAAGCCGCACGGTGCTTACGCTCCGCGAAGGTCAGTCGGTCGAGCTTGCGGGTGTGAGGATAGAGCTTAACGACGGCTGTGTATGCACGGACAGGACAAAGCGCATTCCGCACGGCATAACCGAAGGTGTGAATATTCATGCGAAGTGCCGCACACCGCGCGTGGGTGAGGTCTGTGAGCTTGAGGTCTACGAGGAAAGGAATCTCATCGAAATTTTTGTAAATGACGGACAGTATGTGATAAGCAATGTGCTTTATCCGTGTGAGTAAATATAGGAGAGCAAAAAAGTGACACTACAACAGTTAAAGTACATAGTCATGGTCGCGGAGTGCAGGAACATAACGGAGGCGGCGGAGAAGCTTTTTATCTCGCAGCCGAGCCTCACGACGGCGATTCAGGGCATTGAAAAGGAAATGGGGATAACGGCGTTTGTCAGAACCAACAAGGGGGTGGAGCTGACAAGGGACGGCGAGGCTCTGCTCTCTTATGCAAGGCAGATATTGGAGCAGATGGATGTCATGACGGAGCATTTCAGGGGAGAGAGGCATTTAAAGCCGCATTTTTCCGTGTCGTGCCAGCACTATTCATTTGCGGTAAACGCGTTTGTAGATGTGATAAGGGAGTACGATGCCGACGCGTACAGCTTCACGCTCAGGGAGACGCAGACTTATGAAATCATAGACGACGTGTCGGTCGGAAGAAGTGAAATCGGAATCCTGTATCTGAGCGAGCACAATGAGGCGGTGCTCGGTAAGCTGATTGCAAAAAGCGATCTCAAATTCGAGGAGCTGTTCGAGGCAAAGCCCCATGTATTCATCTCCAACAAGCACCCGCTTGCGGACAGAAAAATGCTGACGGTTCAGGATTTGCTCCCGTACCCGTATCTCGTTTTCGAGCAGGGACAGCACAACTCGTTCTATTTTTCGGAGGAGTTTTTGAGCTCGCTCGAGCTCCCGAAAAATATCATGGTGCGCGACAGGGCGACGCTTTTTAACCTGCTCATCGGACTGAACGGCTTCACGGTCTGCTCGGGCGTCATCGACGCGGAGCTAAACGGCGAGAATATCATTGCCAAGCCGCTCGACTCGGAATGCACGATGCGGATTGGGGTTGTGACGAGGAAGGATGCGGCACTCAGCAGATATGGCGTGTCGTATATGGAGGCGCTTAGGAGGCATATCTGAACAGAATAATACATTGCATGACGGTATAAGGTGTTGGATTTATACTTGGATATTCCGTTGTACGAACCTAAGGTGTTCTAAGGGCTCTTACAGAGAAATATCAAAATCCCGCCATCAATGCCAAGTATAAATCCAATACCCTATACCTGTTATGCACATAAATTTTTTTGCTTTTGACATAGTTTCAAACTATGTCAAAATGCGGGAACGATATATTTTACTATCAAGAGCGAGGCTGATATATTAATATCAATGAAATTCAGGGGTGAAATCGGTTCAAAAAACTTCGCGAATGTATGATTGGTTCCAGCCATGTGCGGCGCGACTTTTGGGAGAAGCGTAGTTGTTCTTAGGACTCCGGTCGTAATTAAGCCAATTCCGACAGGGATGTCGGAATAGATGCCACAGCCCATGGATGGGCGGTTGGCATCGGTGGCGGACGTTGGTGATAATTATGTCGGAGTTCTTAGAACAACTTGCTTCGGACAACGGAGCTGCTGCACATGGCTGGAACCAATTATACATCGGGAAAATAAATTAACCGATTTCACTCTGAAACTATAATGAAAATATATCAGGAGGCACAATATGAGCAATAACATCCCATTCCGTTATGATTTTGTAGGCAGTTTTTTGCGCCCGGCGCGTTTAAAAGAGGCGAGAGCCGATTTTCAGGCAGGTAAGATAGATGCGGCACAGCTTAAAAAGGTGGAGGACGAGTGCATCACAGAGCTTGTGGCAAAACAGAAGAAGGCGGGCTATCATGTGATAACCGACGGCGAGTTCAGACGTGCGACATGGCATCTCGACTTTATGTGGGGCTTTGACGGTGTCGGACATTCAAAGACTGAGACGGGACTTCCGTTCCACGGTGAGCAGGCTATGATTGATGATACATATTTGACGGGAAAGGTCGGCGTCAGCAAGGTTCACCCGTTTGTTGAGCATTTTAAGTTCGTTAAGCAGTTCGAGGACGAGAACACGGTTGCAAAGCAGACGATTCCTGCTCCTGCGCAGTTCCTTGAGCAGATGATACTTCCTTTTGCGGCTGAGAATACCGCTAAGTATTACGCTGACAATGAGGAGCTTGTAAAGGACATCGCAGAGGGCTACAAGAAGATTATTGCTGACCTCTATGCGGCAGGCTGCCGTAATCTTCAGCTCGATGACTGCTCATGGGGAATGCTTGTCGATCCTATGGCGAAGCTGTTCTTCGACACGGACGAGGCGGGACTTTTGAAGGTTCAGGAGCTCTTTGTGAGAATCAACAACCTTGCGATTGAGGATGTGCCTGAGGATATGACCGTGGCTACACATGTCTGCCGTGGCAATTTCCATTCGACCTATGCGAGCAGCGGTGCTTACGACGACGTCGCAAAGGTACTTTTCGAGCAGGAGAATGTCGATGCGTACTATCTTGAGTTTGACGATGAGAGAAGCGGAGGCTTTGAGCCGCTCGCACATGTAAACGGAAACAAGAAGGTTGTGCTCGGACTCATCACGACGAAGAAACCTGAGCTTGAGGATAAGCAGAAGGTAATTGAGAGAATCCACGAGGCGGCAAAATACATACCGCTTGACAGAATATGTCTCAGCCCTCAGTGCGGTTTTGCATCCTGCGAGATCGGAAACAAGCTCACGGAGGAGCAGCAGTGGGCAAAGCTTGAGCTTGTAAAGAGCGTTGCGGAAGAAATCTGGAAATAATTTTTAGATGCCTGTCGGTCACACAGCCGACAGGCATTTTTTTGCAATTTTCAAAAATTAAACTTATCTAAATTAGCACCGAAACGGCTTGAAAAAGACCGAGATAAAATATATATTTATATAGAGCCGATGAAATGTATCGGCTGCAAAAAATAAGAAATACTTTAATTAAATTTTATGAAGCATGGGCAGGTAAAATATCCGCCGCGCGAAAAAGAATAGAGGTAATGAAGGTGCTGAATGTAGAGAATTTGACATTGAGTGTAAATGACGGGGATGGCAGAAAATGTCTCCTGAATAATATGTCATTTCATGTGGATGACGGGGAGATGTTAGTTATCACAGGACCAAACGGCGGCGGAAAGTCGACGCTCGCCAAGGCGCTTATGGGAATTGAGAGAGCGGATGGAGGTAAGATTGAGTTAAACGGCGAGGACATCACGGAGTACGACATCAATCACCGCGTAAATGCAGGTATTGGCTTTGCTTTTCAGCAACCGCCGAGATTTAAGGGAATGACGGTTGCAAGACTTCTAGCGATTGCCGCGGGCAGGGAGCTTACGGAGCCTGAGTGCTGCAATCTGCTCACGGACGTGGGGCTCTGCGCCAAGGATTATATCGGTCGTCAGGTTGACGGAACGCTCTCGGGCGGTGAGATGAAGAGAATAGAGATTGCCTCAGTGCTTGCAAAGGAGCATTCGCTGTGTATATTTGATGAGCCTGAGGCGGGCATTGACCTGTGGAGCTTTTCGATGCTCATCGGAAAGTTTGATGAGATTCACAAGCAGAAGAAGCAGAGCCTCATCGTAATCTCGCATCAGGAAAAAATCATCAATATGGCGGACAGAATCATGATTATCGACAATGGTTCCATTACAAAAATCGGGACAATGGACGAGGTTTTACCTTATCTTGAGGGAACGGAAAGATGCCGTAAGTGTATGGACAGAGTGGAGGGCAGAGCATAATGGTACAGCTTGACAGTGTCACACAGGAAGTGCTTGACGTAATTAATGACAAGAGGTTCAGCCAGACGGGAGCGTTCAATTTAAGGCAGAACGGAACATCAATCTGTCACGGAGACAGCGAACATATCAAGATTAAGAAGAAGGCTGACAAGCCGGGAATTGATATTTACATTGACGGCAAAACAAAGGGCGAGGCGGTTTACATCCCAGTCGTTGTGAGTGTGTCGGGAATGAAGGACTTGGTGTACAATGATTTTTACATTGAGGACGGCGCGGACGTTGCGATAATCGCGGGCTGCGGAATCCACAACAGCGGATGCAACGAGAGCAGGCATGACGGAGTCCACACCTTCCATGTCGGCAAAAATGCAAATGTGCGTTACGAGGAGAAGCACTACGGTGAGGGAAACGGAAGCGGTGCAAGGGTTTTAAATCCCGTGACGAATATTTTTGTCGGCGAGAACTCGGTGTTCACGCTCGACACGGCTCAGATAAAGGGCGTCGACTCGACGATAAGGGAGACGAATGTCGAGCTTGATAAGAATGCCAAGCTCTACGTCACAGAGCGTCTTATGACCGAGGGAGAGCAGACCGCGGAGTCGGACATTGAGGTTCAGTTAAACGGAGCTGACAGCTCGGCGCAGATAGTCTCAAGGTCGGTCGGAAAGGGCAAGTCGGTTCAGACCTTCCATCCGAGGGCTGTCGGCAACGCCAAGTGCCACGCGCACATACAGTGCGACTCGATTATCATGGACAACGCAGAGGTCGGTTCAATTCCTGAAATCAGGGCAAAAAATATCGACGCGGCGATAATTCATGAGGCTGCAATC
>UQZF01000175.1 GCA_900545455.1 uncultured Eubacteriales bacterium | reverse complement strand
TCACAGGCTGCGATGAGTTCAGAAGTCCCTTTGCAAAGAAATTAGCATCTATAACTCCGTTCCATCCCGCAGGAAGTACATAAGCAGTCTGTGTATATCTCACCGCTATCGACTCTCCCGTCCTGTAATAGCTCTCATCTCCTGCAGCATCTGTTCCTTCATTATATACAACCCAGCCGTATCCACCGAGAACAAGCGTCCTGATACTTGAAAAATCGAGCGTTGACTTCTTGCTGTTAATGATAATTGCACTGCTCTTTGCAGGTGTTGCACTGTCGCTTGAAACGCCATAACCTTCTATACTGTAGCCGTAGTAGTCACCGCTTACGGTAACCGAATTGCTCTTAGAATCCTGTGTGAGCGTAAGGTCATCAGCCACATAAGCCGAAGCGTCCGAGCCGATCACGAGGTCTGCACCCGTAAGCTCGATGTTGTCTGCCCATATTCTTCCGTTATTCAACGTAAGTGCGGAATTAGAGCCGAGCAGTATCTTGTCGTTAGTCACAATATTTCCGCCGTTCACCGTAAGTCTTAACAGGCTCGGCGAGCCGGCAGCTCCAAATGTATTGATTCCCAAATTTCCATAGATTCCGCCATTCACGGTGACTGCGCCCATGGAATTGACATTTTTGTTTGATACTAACGAATAATCTCTGAATGAAAGCAGAATATCGCTGTTGTCATCCACTATATTTATATTCGCTTTTTCAGGGAATACTATCTCATAATCCGTCGTAATCTGTGAGAAATAATCCGTCTTTATATTCTCATAAGTCACTGTGACATCTTTTATTACTATCGAGTTTATAACTCCGTCAATAATCACTATCTGCGGGGCCTTTGCCACCTTTACACCGACATTCGTCACCGAAGCATCCTTGTAATTGTCTGACATATAATTTCCAAGCTTGTCCGCAAGCTTGTCCAAGTCCACCGAGGACAGTGCGCTTCCGGCAGTAAGCTCATTGTCTATGGTATCCCTCACGTTTCCGTCGGATACATCATAGCTTGAACCAAATATCGAATAACAGGCATTGCGGAAATAAGTATTGCGCAGCAGCTTGTTGGCAGCATCATTGTCAATCATCGTAACCGAATCTCCGTCGACCTCTAAAAGATTGCTGACAACATAGTCGTAGGATTCCGCAAGCTCAGTGTAAGCATCCACTGCCAGTCCCGCATATATCTCATCCACCGCCATATCCGCGTTGTAAAAAGCATTCTTCGTCTTAGCTTCCATCGCCTTTATTTTGTAAGATGACAATGCTATTGTCGTGATTGTCATTGCTATTACAGCGATGAAAGAGACGACAACCAATGCCATGATAAGCGACGAGCCCTTATTCCCTTTTAATCCGCCGAATCCGTTCCTCTTCATAATCAATCCTCCGTTGATACGGAATACACATGTTCCGAATAGCTTCCGTCACGGTCTGCATCATAGTCCACACTAACCGTTATCTTATAAAGCGATGTTATCTCATCACCCTTGTTATACGCAATATGTCTGTCTGTATTGCTCTCATCTTTCGCTGAGTACACGTTGACACCGTTGCCGCGATTGCCAATATTGACAGTCATATCCGATGGAGCTGCCGGATTGTTATAGTTCTCGGTCGTGTAGATATCAAGCGACGAATTATAGCTGTTGTTGTCCACGTTAATGCTGAAGCTGTCCTCCTGCCTCGTTCCCGCCTGCTCCACAAGATAAAGCATGACATTTCTAGAGCTTCCGTCCTCATTCGTCAAAATAACACTTCCGTCAACCGCGATATTGTAATTCACACTGTTAAAATGTCTCACATCAGCGCTGACCTGTGTTCCGTCAGCCTCTGTTCTCCCGCCTTCGGCCTTGGCATAGAGAAAATAAAGCGGTTTTTCATTATCGAATGTGAGCACAATCTCATCGGTCTTATATACAAGCTTTCCGCTCATTCTGTAGAAAGCCATAGGTGCTTTCTTACCCGGAAGAGGAATCACATCCTTATCCTCTGCCCTGTACACCACACTGTACATTATGGAATATGTAGTATTGATGCTGAGCTTAAAATCATTGCCCTCCTGTGAGATCACAATATCGACCTTCTTATCAATATTCTCCTTCTTAAATTTCGAGTTCATATCGGTAATGTCAGAGCTGTTCATCCCCTCAGGTGCGCTCCCCGCATACTCATCGGCAAAAAGATTCCCATAAGTGTCTCTTAGTGATATATCCTCAACCGTGGCGCTGTCCGCTTCCCAGCCGGCATCGCCCCACTTTTCTTTCACCGGAGCATTGGCTCCGCCGTAAGGAATGGACTGATTCTTCATAAGTGAGAGAACCTTATTGTCATAGAGGATAAGTTCGCTGTATACCACGTTTGCCTCATTGTAAAGATCAGCAAAATCCGTCTCCTTATAATCATACTCCGTCTTAGGTGTCAAGGTCACACTGACGCGGAACTTCTCGCCATCTTCTCCGTCAATCTTGAATATATATTCCGGAGCAGTCTCGCCCGCCTTAGAATCTGACGGGAACTCGTACACTCCCGGAAACGACTTAAGGGCAGCCTCAAGTGCTGCCTTATCCGTCGTATGTTTAACCGTCTCTGTGATGCTCTGAGCCACAGCCGTTGCATTCTGAAGTCTTCGGCTGTTTCGTGTCACCTTGCCCGACATTATGAATGAATTCATAAGCGGCACGGTAAGGATTGACAGTATCGCAATCGCGATAAGCAGCTCTATCAGTGAAAATCCGCTATTCTGTTCATGAATTTTCTTAAGCCGTCCCATAAAGCACCTCTTACACACATTACATTTTTGAGTGATTACAAAACTCGTGTTTTTGTAAACGACGTTATACAATTTTACTATTTTGACGCCGGACACGCTCCCGCTTCATTGCATCACGTAGTGGTGCATAGACAGATAAACTACATCTGTCAAGCACCAACGGCTGCAAAGAATCCGGCTTACAATATAGTAAAATTGTATAACTGTTCAGTGGTAAACATAAGTCCTGCAATCACTTGAAATTACATAATATTAAATCTCTTATCTGTAAAACTTGATTGAACCGTTTGCGCTCTCAATGTTAAACCGAGGAGCTGACGTGTCATCGTTGATTACCTTGATGTTGAGCGTCATATCGGAATTATTGTTGATTGTGACTGATGCGCCGGCGTTATCAGCGTCGCTGTCACGCTTGCTGCTGAACACAATCAAATCCATGCTTCGTCCCGGGTTAAAGGTTTCCAGTGTACCCTTGCTGAATGCCGCCGAGTCGCCGGGATACGTATTTTCTCCAACTGAATAACTGAGGGTATACTCTCCGTTCTCACCGCCAATGTTGATTACAACCGGTACGCTGTCATTGGTATTGGCTGACACCTGCGATGACGTAAGTCCTCTTCTTCCAAGCACCACAGAGCTTAAATCCGAGCCCTCTGAGCTGAGTGAGAGTGCAAGGTCGTAGTTGGTCATAATACCAAATTCATCAGTTGCCTCAACGACACGGCTTGGATTCGTCTCAGACACAAAGAGATTCTCTGTTCCAAGGTCTATCGAATCAATCTCAGGCTCATAATACTCTCTGTCCTCACCCGTTATCGCATACTGTGATATAGTGATATTTCCGGTCATGAGTTCATCTTCCTCATTGTAGGAACAGCTTACCGAATCAATCGTGTATATTGTATCATAGTCGAGAATATATGCCAGCATATCTTTAAATGTGTCGTAATCACATTCATAAGAATATGTAACCGTCTTTTTGTACCCCTTCATGTCCGTATTATACACTGTCCCACCTGTCGTAGACGGATTGGTGGACTGTATCTGACCGAAAGTATATATAAGTGCCGCATCCGGCATATTGACCGTTCTTAACCACACGCCGAGCTCGGCCTCAAGGTTGCTCGTAAAAATGAGTGTTGCTTTCTGTGAAAAACCTGAATCGAAACGTGAGAGCCATGCATCGCAAAGGAGATCATACCCTTCTGCATCCTGTGCATACTTCTTTGCATTCGCTTTCTTATCGCTTAAATCATTGTATTTTACCTGTAACGAAGAAATCTCCGTCTCAAGCTCAGCCGTCTTATCATTCAGATTGCGGAAGCCGAAGTACCATGCCAGAAACACAAGCAATACACTTCCCACAAGACATAATAACAGTTTGTCGCGTTCAGAAATTGCAAGCTTCATAATTACTGTGCCTCCTTTACATCATTCTCTAAGCTCTCCACCTCATCCGTGCTCTCCTCCTCATTTACAAGAAGGAACTTAAAGGTAAGCGAAAAATTCTCGGTAATAACGCCCTCTTCATCCTTAGACTCGCTCACTCCCGAAATCTGAACATCGTACACATTGTCAAGCTTATCAAGTTCCTCTAAGAACTTGGCTACGCAGAGCTTTGATGAACCTGTAGCCGAGAGTGTTACCTGACCATCGTTAAACGAAAGGCTTGAGAGCGAAATGTCGGAAGGCATTACCTCCTCAAGCTTATTGTACATATAGAGCACCGAATCATTATCGCTGTATGTAGCTGCTATGAACTGCAGCATATCCGTTGCCTTGTCCTTAGCTGTATAATATGCATTAACCGTTTCTTCAATGTCCTTGATTCTGTCAATTTCTTCGACCAGCTTATCTCTCTCATCCTTTACCTTTGAATAATTCCAGTAAGGGTAAACGACCAAAACCGCCGAGATAATCACCGCTCCTGCGACAAGCACAACGCTGTTGTGCTTTCCCTCCTTCTTCTGTGCGGTCTCAATATGCTTCTTAGAGACAAAATTGATTGGCTCTAACACTGCACCGAGGTTCTCGAGATAGTTCATGAGGTGGTTCTCAGGCATCTCATAATACTTGCTTCCGGTTATATTTTTGAGTTCCTTCATCGGAACAATCGGAAGGTTGAGTTCCGATCCGAGCAGTTCTTCAAGGCCTAATATGTCGACACCGTCCGTTATTAGGTAAGCCTTCTCAAGAGGGCTGTCCTGATTTCTTGTCGTGTAGTAATCGACAACTCGGCTCAGGTTGGCAACCATGTATCTGAGAGAATCCGTCACCTGATCGCCGTCAAAACTCGAATGAATCATCTTCTCACTTCTGATGAGCTGCTCCGCGCCTGCCTCAGGTACCTGTCTCTCATCCATAACCGCATTTATTAGCACATTCTTGCCGTAAGGAATGGTTCTCTGCATCTGCAATGTGCCGTTCTTTAATATATTTACAACCGTTGTCGAATTGTTGACCTGAATAACGATATTCGGTGCCGCGTCAATCTGATGCTTTATAATCTGGAGAGTTGAGTTTCCAACGTAGTCGATACACTCAAGCTTCATCTCAAGACGGTCAGCCAGAGTATAATAACTCTCAATGATGTCCTCGGGAGCAGCGACAATCATAAGTCTTAACTGCTTTCTTCCCTCCTGTACAAAGCTCTCAAGAACCGAGTATGAAAATACATATTCCTCGGTATTAATCGGGAAATACTCCGAACAGTTGGCATCGACAACCGCTCTTATCTTATCCTTTTTGACATTCGGGATTGTAATCTCCTTGTTGGCAAACTTAGGTCCCTGCACCGTGAATATGACATGCTTTGCATTTATTCGGTTCTTAAAAATCGTCTGCTTGAGAATCTTAGAGATTTTCTCGATATCGACAATTTCTCCCTCATCATACGAATTGGCAGGTGTTGGAA